>NZ_JBGCDL010000115.1:0-8361 GCF_045105435.1 Kordia sp.
GTTGATTTTGGAATTAACGAACAACAAGTAGTTAACTTCAATGTTTCAGGAAATGTATTTGATGATGACAATGCTAACGGAGCTGCTGATGCAGGAGAAGTTGCTTTAGAAGGAGTTTTAATTACATTATATGCTGATAACAACGCTGACGGCGCTTTAGATGCTGGAGATACTGTAATTTCTACTACAAATTCTGTAGCTAATGGAAATTATAACTTTGCAAACGTAACTGTAGAAAATGTTGTACTTGCTATAACAATACCAACAGACACAGCAGATTTTACATACACGTTAACAACAGCTGCTACTTTAGCTGCTAGTTCTACAACTACTGATGTAACTGGGTTAGATTTCGGAATTGATAAACTTCAAATAATTGACTACAACATCTCAGGAACTGTATTCAATGACATCAATACAAATGGAACTAACGATACTGAAGCTGGTTTAGACGCTATCACAGTTAAGTTATACTCTGATAACGATGCTAGTGGAACATTAACTGCTGGAGATGGACTATTACAAATTGGTTCTACTGGAGTAAATGGAACATATAGCTTTACAAATGTAACAACTGAGTATACGTTAGTAGGAGTTGAAGTACCTGGAAACACACCAGCATTTACATATACAGCAACTACACCAGTTAAAGTAGGAGTAAGTTCTACAATTACAGATGTAAATGATGTTGATTTCGGAATTTTTAAAGACGAAGTTATTGACTTCAACATCTCAGGAACAGTATTTGAGGATGAAGATTCAAACGGAATTATCGATACTACTGAATTAGGAAGATTTGACAATGTAACAATGATGTTATATCGTGATAATAATGAAGATGGAGCATTTGATACTGGAGATACAATGATTACATCTACGACAACTGGAGTAGACGGAACATATAGCTTTAGCAATGTAACAGACAAGAATACTTTAGTAATGTCAAGTACACCAGCAAATACGCCAGAATTTATATATACTTCTACGACACCAGAATTAGTAGCAGTAATGTCAACAATTGCAGATGTAAATGATGTTGATTATGGAGTAAACATAACAACAATAATCGATTACAACATCTCAGGAACTGTATTTGATGATGATAATAACAGTGGTGACATCAACCCGTCAGAAGGAAGAATTCAGAATGTAGTTGTAAGATTATATGAGGATATGAACGAAGATGGTTTGTTAGATGCTAACGACAATCAAATAGCAAATAGAGCTACAGGTTCAAATGGTGAATACCAATTTAACAATGTTACTACAAGAAAAACTTTAGTTGAATTCAGAATACCAGGAAACTCACCAAACTTTACTTATACTGCAACAACTCCAGATGTAGTTGCTGTAGAAGGAACAACAACTGATATTACTAATGTAAACTTCGGAATCAATGAAGAGCAAGTAATTGACTATAATATCTCAGGAACTGTATTTGATGATAATAACGAAAACGGAACAATAGATGCTGGAGACGGAGTTTTAGACGGAATCAACATTACATTATATGCTGATAACAATGCTGATGGAGTTTTAGACGTAGCTGATACAACACTTACTTCAACTTCAACTGACGTTAACGGAGCATACAGTTTCTCAAACATTACAACTGAAAATGTATTAGCAATCGTAACTGTACCAGGAAACACGGCAACATTTACATATGTATTAACAACATCTAATACACAGGCTGTAAGCTCATTAATTACAGACGTAAACGGATTAGATTTTGGAATAAACGAAAACTTAGTAATCGATTACAATATTTCAGGAACTGTATTTGATGACGACAATGCAAACGGTGCTGAAGATGCTGGAGAGCCTGCTTTAGAAAACGTTACATTATCATTATACGCTGATAACAATGCTGATGGTACTGTTGATGCTGGAGACACAGTAATAACTACAACAACTTCTGCAACTGATGGAACATATAGCTTCTTAAACGTAACTGTACAAAATACAGTAGTAGAAGTAACTGTACCAACAAACAACGGAACATTCACGTATGTATTAACAACATCAGGATCTGTAAACACTAGTTCTACAATTAATGATGTAAACAATGTTGATTTCGGAATTAACAGAGAAGAAGTAATCTTATATGATATCTCAGGAACTGTATTTGATGACGATGATTCAAGTGGTGTTCAAGATGCTGGCGAAGGATTCGTAGCAGGAGTAACAGTTACTTTATATGCTGATAATGATGGAAACGGAATACTTGATGCTACTGATACAGTAATCACTACAACAACATCAGATGCAACAGCTGGAGATTATATCTTTACAGGTGTAACTGAAAGAAACACAATTGTAGAAGTAACTGTACCAACAAGCACTGGAGCATTTACATATACATTAACAACAGCTGCAACACAATCAGTAAGTTCAACAATTACGAATGTAATTGATGTTGACTTCGGAATTGATGAATTTGAAATCATTAACTACAGTATCTTCGGAACAGTATACGATGATGACAATGAAAATGCTGCACTTGATGCAACAGAAGCAGGAAGATTAGAAAATATTACATTAACATTATATGTTGATGAAGATGGAGATGGAAGATTAGGAGACGATGATACAATCATCCAAACTACTACAACTGCTGCTGATGGAACATATTCATTCCTTAACATAACTATCAGAAACACAGTAACTGCAATTACAGTACCAGAAAACACTGCTGAATATACGTACACATTAACTACTGCTGCAAGATTAACTAATAGCTCAGTAAGTACAGATATATTTAATGTTGACTTTGGAGTTAACAAAGTAGCTACTTCTTATGTAGTTTCAGGAAACGTATTCAACGATGAAAACGCTGATGGAACTAATGCAACAACTGAAGCAGGATTAAGAGGTGTAACAGTTAACTTATTTGATGATGTTAACGGAAACGGAAGAATTGATAGAGGTGAGCCATTAATTGATACAGCTTCTTCAGACAGAAGTGGTAACTACCAATTCTTAGGAATCACTGCACCAAATGTAATTGTTCAAGTAGTTGTACCAGCTAGTACTTCTCAATTCATGTACAATCCAACAACACCAGTTATTGTAGTGTTATCAGGAGGAGTTTCAACAACTGTAGACTTTGGTATCCAAAGAATAATTGTAATCTTATATAACGTTTCAGGAATTGTTTGGGATGATCAAAACTCTGATCAAATCATTGACGGAAATGAAGGTAGGTTATCAGGAATTGGAGTAACGCTTTTCAACGATGCAAATGCAAATGGAATTCTTGATGCAGGAGATAATGCTGTAAGTACAATTCCAACTTCTACTAACGGAGATTATTTATTTACTAACGTAACGTTTAGAAATATAATTATTGCACCAGCAGCACCAGCAGACGGAGTATTTACAACACCATCTAACAGAGCTGTTTCTAGTGTTAACACAGATGTAGTTGATGTTAATTTTGGTGTAAGAGTACCTTCTACTTTATTCCAAGTAACAGGAGTTGTATTTGATGACCAAAATGAAAACGGTATTGCTGATCCAGGAGAAGCGTCTCTTAACGGTTTACCAGTAGAAATTTATGCTGATACTGACGGTGATGGATTCTTTGATCCTAACTTAGATGCCTTAGTAGCATTTACACAAACATCAAACGGTGGATTCGGTTTCTTAGATCCTAACTACCTTGTAGATGATATTCCTCCAGGATTAGTACACATTGTATTAACACTTCCAGATGATACTATTTTTGAAACATACAGAAATACGTATGATCCAGATTCAGGAACAGCTAGCCCAGATGGAGTTTACACTGTAAACATGAACAATGACTTATTTAACATTGACTTTGGAGTGAAACGTACAGATGCTACCTCTACATCAAGAGCTGATTCAGGAGATGTATTATTCACAAACGGAAACGCAATCAACGCGGCTCCAGAAGATGTATCAGAAAGATTAAGATTATATCCAAACCCAACAGTAAATCAAATTGCAATCAACGCAAGTGAATTTGCAGGAGACGTAACTGTTGAAATTTACAATGACAGAGGTTACAGATTAATGTCTACAACTGTAAGTGCATTTGGAAGCGAATATAAAGTAGACGTTCAAAGGTTAGCGCCAGGAATGTACTATGCTAAATTTGCATCAAATAACAAAGTTGCTAGTAAGAAATTTGTTAAAAAATAATTAATAGTAAGTACCCCACAACCTTAAGAAAAGCCGCTGAAAAGCGGCTTTTTTTATTTCCTATACTAAACTCAAATATTAACGTATATTTGTATCAAAATAATCGAATTATGTTTAGTGATCTAGCAAACAAAATATTTCAAGAAAGCATTGAAAAATACCATATCATTGATGATGTAAACCAGCCATTTGAAAATCCATATCCAAAAGATAAAATAGAACATTTATTGTATAGAAAAAATTGGATTGATACGGTTCAATGGCATTACGAAGACATCATTAGAGATCCTAACATAGATCCTGTAGGAGCATTAAAATTAAAACGATTAATTGACGCTTCTAACCAAGATAGGACTGATACTGTAGAATATGTAGACAGCTACTTTCTTCAAAAATACAACAGCGTTCAGGTAAAAGATTCGGCAACGATCAACTCAGAAAGTCCAGCTTGGGCACTAGATCGTTTATCAATACTAGCGCTAAAAATATACCACATGCAAGAAGAAGCAGATCGTAAAGATGCTTCTGATGCACACAGAGCAAAATGCCAAGACAAACTAAACATTTTATTGGAACAACGTGTAGATCTTTCTACCGCCATCGATCAATTAATTGCCGATATTGAAAGTGGTAACAAATACATGAAAGTGTACAAGCAAATGAAAATGTACAACGACGACGATCTAAATCCAGTATTGTACAACAAAAACAAATAACAGAAGTCTCACATAGGTATTCAAAACCATGGAACAAGCTTCCAAACACATTTTAGTCATACGTCTCTCTGCCATGGGAGACGTTGCTATGACTGTACCTGTCATAAAAACGATGCTGCGCACGTATCCAAATGTAAAAATAACGGTGGTTTCGCGCGCGTTCTTAAAACCAATCTTTCAAAACATTCCCAATGTATCTTTTTATACCGCAGATGTAAAAGGAAAACACAAAGGTGTTCTTGGACTTTTCAAACTCTACAAAGAACTCAAAAAACTAAAGATTGATCTCGTTGCCGATTTGCACAACGTATTGCGATCTAAAATTTTAGGAACGTATTTTAAACTTGGCGGATACAAAATCTGTAAAATAGACAAAGGTAGAGCTGACAAAAAAGCATTGACCAAAACAGAAGGTAAAATCTTCAAGCAACTCAAAACGACACATGAACGTTATGCGGATGTTTTTAGAAAACTAGGGTACAATATTGAACTAACCAATAAAGATGTGTTAGCACGCTTAAAAATCACAAAAAAGATTACTTCATTCATTGGTGAAACAAACAAAAAACGCATTGGTATTGCGCCTTTTGCCGCTTTCGCTGGAAAAACCTATCCAGCAACTCAAATGGAAGCTGTCATTGCAAAACTAAGTGAAGCAAAAAACTATAAAATCATCTTATTTGGTGGTCCGGCAGACAAAAAACAATTAGTTACTTGGGAAAGTAAATATGATAATGTCGTCAACGCCGCAGGTTTATTTTCTTTTGAAGAAGAATTAAACCTAATTTCCAACTTACATATAATGCTTTCTATGGATTCTGGAAACGCCCATTTAGCTGCCATGTTTGGAAAAAAAGTAATTACAATTTGGGGAGTTACACATCCGTACGCTGGTTTTTATCCGTTTGCACAACCACAAGAAAATGCTTTATTAGCAGACCGATCAACATATCCTCTATTGCCAACTTCTATCTACGGAAACAAATATCCAGAAGGTTACGAAAATGTCATGCAAACCATTACGCCAAAAGCAGTTTTTGATAAAATTGTGGAAGTGATTTCGAATTAATTTTAGCATTATTGATAGAGCTGATACTAATAGGAAAAAGCGTGAACTTTAAGAGATTTAAAAGGAATTGCTGACTTAGAGAAACAGATAAGAGAAATTTATTAAGCTGTAATCCTTAAATTATACAATATGAGCCTAGATTCTGTAGCACTAATAGTTTCAATTGAAAAAACATTTGGAATTTCAATACCAAATGCTGAAGCTGAAATGCTTGCAACTGTACAACAAATAGTTGATTATGTTTATGAGCAAATAGAAACGCAACCGAATCAAAAATGTCTATCTCAAATAGTATTTTACAGAATTAGAAAAGCGTTAGAACAATTTAGAAATGATAAAAAAGACATCACTCCAAATACTAAAATGTCAGAGATATTATCTGAAACAAATTTAGCTTCTGAATGGAAACGATTAGAAATAAAACTACAACTCAAAATCCCAGATTTAGTCGATTTAGACTTAAATAAAACATTAAATAAAGAAGTAAAGTTTTTTGGTCTTAAGTTGTACGATCGTACAGAACCTGTAGCAGAAAATACTTTGCGAAAACTCATAGATTGGATTATCTCTATGAATTTTGACAAACTAATTTCTATTGAAGATATCTCCAACAAATATGAAATAGAAAGAATTGTCTGTGCAGTTGTAGAAGACAGTACAGGAGTTCCTGTCAGTGAAATTAAGTTACATCATTCCTTAACAGGTGATCTAGGAATCGATTAAAAAAATGCTGCTTAAGTTGTGAGTGAAATCAACAAATAGACAAATTCACAAAAAAACAAATCAACACCCATCAAATATCATCAAAATCCACAGCAATCGTAGCCGTAGTTGGATGTGCCTGACATGCTAAAATCATTCCTTCTTCCAATTCGCTATCGGTTAAAATCTGATTCTTCTCCATCACCGCTTTTCCTTCGGTAACTTTACAAATACAACTGCTACAAATTCCACCTTGACATGAATATGGTGCATCAATCTTTTGTTTCAATGCAGCGTCCAAAATAGTTTCGCTGGCATCCATATCAAACGTAAACTCTTCATCATCAACCGTAATAGAAATGCTAGACTTTCCAGAAACCGCTTCTGCTGCTTCATTCGTTTCAGATGACGAAGTAAACAATTCAAAATAAATAGCCTCTTTAGAAATGGCGTTATTCTCTAAGGTTTCAGAAACCGTTTGAATCATGGCTTCAGGTCCGCAAATATAAAAATGCTTGAAATCGGCGTCTTTCATTTGGTTTTTCACCACATAATTCACCGCTGTACTATCAATTCGTCCTGCCAACGCATTCTCGGCACGTGCCTGACTATACACAAATTTCAAATAAAAATTAGGATACTTCTCAGTCAACGCAATCAATTCATCATGGAAAATAGTTTCTTCTGGCGATTTATTTCCATACAATAAAGCTACTGTATTTCCATAATCCAAAGCCGTTTTCAAAATACTCATCATAGGTGTAATTCCGCTTCCTGCGGCAAAAAGCGCAACGGCTCCTGGATGTGTTGATGGCGTATATACAAAATTTCCTTCTGGCGAATGTACATCTAGTACTGTGCCTTCGGTCAACGTTCTATTCGCATACGTAGAAAATAAACCGTTTTCCACTTCCTTAATAGCAATGCAAAGCTTATTTTCCTTTGGCGCGGCACATAACGAATACGCTCTGCGAACTTCTTCACCGTTCAACATGGTTTTAAGCGTAACATACTGTCCTGCTTTAAAAGAAAAAGAAGGTTGTAACGCTGCTGGAACATGAAACTCAACACTTACGGCGTTTGGTGTTTCTCTATGAATATGACGTACTTCTAGTTGACGAAAATCTGACATTGTGCAATTTTTTAAATAAAAATGATCGCTACTCGCGAATAATTGCGCAAAAATAAACAATACTACAAGGCTTTAAAAACGATTTGTTCATTAATTACAACCAAAAAACTATAATAGCACTAAAAAGCACTGTATATTAACGAAGTTTATGAGTTTATGAAAACTAGACAAGATAGTACATAAACAATTAACGAATTGACAAAAAACAAATCAACAAAAAAAGCCCCAAGACCTCAAGATTCATGAATCAAGATACTTTCAAATGTCATTCAGGAAGTTTTTACATCATAAAAGAGTAAAGAATTCAAGGAAATTTCCACAAGAGTAAACACAAAAACATTCGTGAATTCGTGACAAAAAAAATAAAGTTTAACGGTTTATAAGTCTAAGAGTTTATGTTTTGTAATAAAAAGTAAAAAATACATATCCAAACAACAAATTCACAATCAAAATGTAACAAATCAAAAAAACCGATACTAACCATACAACTAACTCACACATACAATGATTAAAAAATTTATAAGCTTACAATGGAAGGAGTTTCTCCGATCAGCTTCTTTCCAAAAAGGAGT
>NZ_JBGCDL010000116.1:0-11074 GCF_045105435.1 Kordia sp.
TGCGTTATTTATATCCGCTTTGGTGTAAAGTAGTTTCCCTTGCAAATTAAATAGTGCAATACTTCTAATATTTTGGTCACTATATAAATTCACGACATTTTTAGCTGGATTCGGAAAAAGTGTCATTTTATTAGCATCAAGTATAAATTCTGAAGTTGACAAGTTCGCCAACTCATATTTTGCCACAAAAATGTCTCGACTTCCGTTTGACGTTAGATTTGTAGTTCCAGAATCAGTATCAAAATCTACAGTAGTACTAAAAGCGCCCGTTACAAAAATTTCAGAAGCATCATTGATCATTATCGTTTCGGGCGTATCAAAAGCGCTGGCACCTATAGCATTCGCAGACATAAAGTTACCAGAAGCATCTTGTTGGTGAATGAAAACATCTATATTTCCATTACTAATCAGCTCAAAAACGCCATCATCCGTATTAAAAGAAACGGTTCCTCCAAATGGACCAACGGTGTATACATTATCATTTTCATCAACTGCAATAGATTCTCCTATGTCGGTACCATTGGCTCCAAAACTATTTGCCCAGTTAAAGTTACCATCGTTGTCTAATTGAACAATAAAAGCATCTGTATTTCCTTGTGATGTTAATGGAAAAGTTGTTGCGCTCGGATCTAAATCCGTTGTTCCTCTAAAACCACCTGATATTAGAAGGTTTCCATTGGAATCTATAGCAATATTTTTAGCGTCATCAAACGCAGTACCGCCCATAGATTTTGCCCATATCAAACTACCAGCGTTGTTTAGTTTTGCCACAAATATATCGCTGTCGCCAGTGGAACTAAGTGTTATTATTCCGCTATTCGGATCAAAATCAACCGAGCCAAATAAACTACCCGTTATGTAAACATTTCCTGCATTATCTGTTATGATTGATTCTCCTTTGCCACCTCCAGGATTTGTAGTACTTTCAAAAGCTTTATAAAAAATGGTTTCGCCTGTGGCACCATTAATTTTTCCTAAATAAGCATCATCATTTTGCCCAGAGTTACCAGAAGTTACGGTAATAACATTACCATTACTAGCACTGTAGTCCATAGAACCTCTAAATTCTCCTGTAATAAAAATAGCATCAGTAGCATCTATACTCATAGATTCCGCACGTCCAGTAGCAGACGAAGTGAAATTTACCCACACATAATTACCATTACTATCAAGTTTGAGCACATAATAGCTATTAACTCCAGAAAATTGTGTGTCAGTACCAGTTCCTGGATCAAAATCTACAGTACCTATAAATCTCCCAGCAACAAGGACATTTCCTTGTGAATCAGAAGAAATAGCATACGCATTATCGTTGTTAGCTCCTCCAACTCGTTTCATCCAAATTATATCTCCCGTACTATTATATTTTGCTATAAATATGTCAGTTTGCCCATTAGACGTGTACGTAACATCGCCAGCTACTGTTTCAAAAGTAACTGTGTTATTAAAAATACCACAAACGTATGTATTTGTGCCATCATTGTGTATTGAGTAACCAATGTCAAAAGAATTGGAGCCATACGATTTTGCAAAATCCAACTCGAGATCTTGCGCAATTACGGATGTTGAAAAAAGTAAAAATAGCAGTCTAAAAATCTTCATAGCATGTAATAATTAGCATGCAATTTAAGCTAAATTATTTGTGTCTTCGTTAACATGCAGTTAAATTGAGTACTATCAAGATTTTAATTTTATAATTTTTAGAGCTATCAAAACAAAAGAAACACGCTATCAAAATTGACAACGTGTTTCACATCTAACGATAATAATCATAAAGATTATCGCACTATTGTTCCTGTTGGGAATGATGCTGTATTTAGGTTAAGATCGTTTGTTGCTGGCGCAGTATCGTTTCCTGCTGTTCCTACTAGCGGCTTTAGTAAAAATGGTGCCGGACTATTGTCTGGACTAGGCTCTACAGAGATTACTACGGTACGTCCGCGAACATCTAATGGGAATGTGAAACCTGCTGGTGCGTTAAGAAAAAAGTCTTCTCCAGGAACTGGAGGTCCTACTGTGTTTTCTGCTCCACTGAATCCGTTGAATTCATCAACACTTCCAAAAGCTGTAAAAGTTCCTGTTGTTAATGGGCCTGTTCCATCAACTACAACCCAACCTTCATATTTCCAACCATCTGCTAAAGGTGGTAAGTTTAAACCTGATGTTGGTGGCGCTCCTGGATTGCCATACCAAACACCATATTGATCGTTTCCGTTATTTGCTGATCCTGGCATTTCATCTGTTGGTGTTCTTAAAAAGAATACTCCTGAAGCATTGTCAAAATTTCCACTACTTGTTACTGGAGCCAATCCTACGTTTGCTGTGTTTCCTGAAAAATCTCCTGCTAATAATTTTGTTGCTGCTGGTGCCGGATCTGGATCTACTGTAGGTTCTATAGAAAGTACAAATGCTGTTGCCGAAGCCAATTGATCTGAGTT
Organism: Kordia sp.; assembly: GCF_045105435.1. Classification (GTDB taxonomy): domain Bacteria; phylum Bacteroidota; class Bacteroidia; order Flavobacteriales; family Flavobacteriaceae; genus Kordia. The sequence goes on from NZ_JBGCDL010000116.1 coordinate 2,439, forward strand.
TACAGCAAAAGAAGTTCTTGATAAGGTTCCTGCATCATTTACGGTAAAGGTTCCTGTTGAAACTGGACTTCCATCTACAATAACCCAACCTTCATATACGAAGTCACTTCCTAGGTTTTCTAATCCATTAAGATTTACATTTAAGTTTGATAATGCAACTGTGGCATCGTCATCGTTACTACATGAGACAGCGAAGAATCCTAACGCTAATCCCAAAAACATTTTTTTTATCATTGCGATATTTTTTTTATGATTATGATACAAATGTATTGCAGCAAAATCACGTAAAATGTTAGCTAGCTAACACTTCTGATAAAACGCATGCTTTTTTCTAAAAAAATACTTTTTTTAACATTTAAAATACAGTTACTTTATTAATTTTCAAATACTTAAATATCAATAATTTAACACTTATTACTTCAATCATAAATACAACATAAAACAAAAGCCCGAAACTGTCATGCTGTCATGTCAATTTCGGACTCTTTTTTGGCTAAAAAACAACGGTTTTTTAACGTTTATAAATATCGTGATTTTTAATTCAAAAAACGAATTTCTTTTCGATTAAAATCGATGATACTTGCTTCTTTTAATTCATTCATAATGATGTTTAATGTTGGACGTGAAGTGCCAATTAAACTTGCAATATCTTTTTGTGTGTACGGATGTTTTATGACATGTTCGCCTGTTTTATTACATTCGTAACCGTACTCTTCACAGAGTTCTTTTAGGAATTCTAGCAAGCGCGTTTTGGTATCTTTGAACAATAATAATTGCAATCGACGTTCCAACTTCTTGATCCGAAAACCGATGAACTTGTATATTTTTAATGTGAAGGTTTCGTTACCGCGCATTAAATCATGCATGGTATCTACAGCAATGGAACAGATAGAAGTTGAGTTGTCAACCGACTGTGCAAATTCATTTCTTTTTTCTTCTCCTAAAATGGCTTTTTCTCCAAACAATTCCCCTTTTGATAAAATAGATTTTACGACTTCTTCTCCATCTTCTGTGTAGTATCCTAATTTTACTTTTCCGCTATCAATTAAATATACTTTGTTGGCTGAGTCTTCTTCAAAATAAATATAATCTCGTTTTTTGTACGCATCAAATTCGTGACATTCTTTGTACTGCTCGAATTTGTGTGGACATAAGATGTTGAATAGATTTACATCTTTAAAATACCAAAGAGAATTCATAGTTAGTTAGATTACTTTTTTAGGCTTTATCGAGGTTATACTTTTCTATGTCGATAAAAAAAGTAAGAACTTACACAAAGGCATAAAAAAACTCCAGTAAATTACTGGAGTTTGGTATTTTTTCTATGTAAAAAGTCTTTACACGTGTAAGGCTCTGTCTTCTGTAGCGGCTAAGGCTGCTTCTTTGATCGCTTCTGCAAATGTTGGATGTGCATGTGACATACGCGCTACATCTTCCGCAGACGCTCTGTATTCCATGGCAACGACAGCTTCCGCAATTAAATCGGCTGCTCTTGCTCCAATCATGTGTACTCCTAAGATTTCATCAGTAGTTGCGTCTGCTAATATTTTAATAAAACCATCTAAATCCATACTCGCTCTACTTCTACCTAAAGCTCGCATTGGAAATTGCCCTGATTTATAAGCAATTCCTGCATCTTTCAATTCTTGTTCAGTTTTTCCAACCGCGGCAACTTCTGGCCATGTGTATACGACACCTGGAATTAAATTGTAATCGATATGTGGTTTTTGTCCTGCAATGATTTCAGCGACTAATGATCCTTCTTCAGAAGCTTTGTGTGCTAACATAGCACCTTTTACCACATCTCCAATTGCATATATGTTTGAAATATTTGTTTGTAAATGTCCGTTTACTTCTACTCTACCACGATCGTCTAGTTTTACGCCTGCCGCTTCTGTGTTTAATCCAGCTGTATATGGACTACGTCCGACAGAAACTAAGCAATAATCACCTTTAAACTCTACTTCTTGTCCTTTTTTGTTATCCGCTTTTACAATTACCTCATCACCAACACGTGCTACAGATTTTACACCGTGAGACGTATTAATTTTGAATTTTTGCTTTTTCAAAACTTTCGTCAATTCTTTAGAAAGTCCAGCGTCCATTCCACCAATAATTCTATCTGCATATTCAAGCACCGTAACTTCAGAACCCAAACGCTTGTATACTTGTCCAAGCTCTAAACCGATAACACCACCACCAATAACGACTAAGTGTTTTGGTATTTCTTTCAGTTTTAATGCTTCTGTTGAAGTGATAATTCGTTCTTTATCTAAGGTGATAAATGGCAAGTTTGATGGTTTACTTCCCGTTGCAATAATGATGTTTTTTGCTTCAATTTCTTCTGTAGTTCCATCATTTTTTGCGATGTTTACATGTGTAGCATCTTTAAAACTACCCAAACCTTCATAAACATCAATTTTATTCTTTTTCATTAAGAAATCAATTCCTCCTGTTGTTTGATCCACTACAGCTTGTTTGCGCGCAATCATTTTTTCAAGATTGACTTTTACATCTCCCGAAATTTCGATTCCGTGTGTATCAAAATGTTTGATGGCTTCTTCGTAGTGATGTGAAGAATCTAACAACGCTTTTGATGGAATACAACCTACATTTAAGCAAGTTCCGCCAAGCGTACTGTATTTTTCAATGATTGCAGTTTTCATGCCTAATTGTGCACAACGAATGGCAGCAACATATCCACCAGGACCAGAGCCAATTACGGCTACATCGTATGAATTCATATTCTTATTTTTTTGAACTTTTTTTATTTGTCAATACTACAAAAGTACAATTATTTTAGGGTTGTGCAATGCTTTGTTGTTAGATTGTTTGCTTCGGCTTTTCCTCATAGATCGCTGCGCTCTTAGATGCTTAGTCACGCTTTTGCTTTAGAATCGGCTTTGCCTTTTAGAAATGCTGAATGTTAGATTTTAAATGTTGAATTACTTCGATCTAGGAAACTATTGTACTTCAAATAACGAATCGTCAATTCGAGTAATTTTCGGAATGTTTTGCTTTGAGTGAAGTCAAAATGAAATAAGGAAAATTGTATCAAGAATAGTTGGAATCGCTGCGCTTTTGTATCGGCTTCACCTTTTAGATTATATAGAAATTGCTGTGGTATGTTTTACTTCGCCAATCACAAATATACTGTGCGTATTTCCAATATTTGGGATTGCTGTTAATTTTGTCACCATAAAATCGCGATACGCTTCCATATCCTTGACTAGAACTTTTAAAATATAATCGTAATCACCACTTACGTGATAGCATTCTAAGACTTCTTCTAGTTTGATGATTTCACGTTCAAACTTCATTACAAATTCTTTAGAATGCTGCGTTAAACGCACGTGACAATGCGCTAAAAAGCTTTTTTCTATTGGTTTTTTATCTAATAAAGCCACATATTTTTTAATGACACCTTCCTTTTCTAACTTTTTAATTCGCTCATAAACAGCTGTTACGGAAAGATTCAATTTATTAGAAAGCTCTTTGTTGGTTTGTTTGCTATCGTTTTGTAGTAACGTGAGTAATGTTTTATCTGTTTGATCAAGTTTTAACATGTAAAAAAATCTATAAGTAAGTATTCTGAAAAGATAATTAAGAAATATTTTCATTAATATATTAAATATATAGTTTTATTTTCTATTATTTTAAATAATCATTGATTTTTATTCACAATATTATCAATTTTGATGAGTATTAAAAAACTACTCATATGAAATTTAATCCCGCAAGTAACATTCAAGATTTACAGTATTTTGGCGAATTTGGAGGTGTAAATCCTTCTATTTCTGATGCTTCAACCTATACATTTCTTTCGGCAAAAACCATGTTTGACACTTTTGAAGGCAATGCTGATGGTTGTTATTTGTATTCAAGACATACATCACCAAGTAATTTGTATTTGGGCGAAGCCTTAGCAGCAATGGAAGGTACAGAAACGGCAAATGTTTCTGCTTCCGGAATGGGCGCTATTACACCTGTGTTATTGCAATTGTGTAAAAGCGGCGATCATATTGTATCTAGCAGAACAATTTATGGCGGAACCTACGCTTTTTTGAAAAATTTCACGCCACGATTCAATATTGAAACTTCTTTTGTAGATATTACAAAGTTAGAGTTGGTAGAAGCTGCCATTACTCCAACTACGAAAGTTTTGTATTGTGAAAGTGTGAGCAATCCGTTGTTAGAAGTTGCTGATATTTCTGCACTTTCCAAATTAGCTAAGAAATACAATTTACAATTGGTTGTTGATAATACATTTTCGCCATTATCAATTGCGCCTTTTACATTAGGAGCCGATATTGTGATTCATAGTTTAACAAAATTCATTAATGGCGCTAGTGATACCGTTGGCGGCGTTGTGTGTGCATCTCAAGCATTTATTGATCAATTGCGAAATGTAAATGATGGCGCAAGCATGTTATTAGGCGCTACAATGGATAGTTTGCGAGCAGCTTCGGTATTGAAAAATTTACGAACGCTTCATATTCGCATGAAACAACACAGCAATAACGCTATGTATTTGGCTAAGATGTTTGAAGCTGATGGTTTAAAAACGGTGTATCCAGGATTGCCTTCGCATCCTTCACACGAAGTTTTTAAAAATATGATGAATGCAGAATATGGTTTTGGTGGAATGTTAACTATTGACGTGGGAAGCATTGACAAAGCCAACGATTTAATGGAGTTAATGCAACAAAAAAATTTAGGATACCTAGCAGTGAGTTTAGGTTTTTATAAAACATTATTTAGTGCGCCAGGCACTTCAACTTCCTCAGAAATTCCAGAAGATGAACAAGCAGCAATGGGCTTAACAGATGGCTTGATTCGTTTTTCTGTCGGATTGGATAATGATATTCAACGAACGTACACAATTATGCGTGCGTGTATGGAAGATTTGAAAATTCTGGAGTCTGCAATGGTCTAATTTGCAAAGTTTAGTTTACGGTAAAAAGGGAACATCGAAAAAAGATGTTCCTTTTTTTATTTCTTTAAGTTACTACTAATTAAAATTTTACACGAAATTACCTAAGTATTACTACCTAATTTATAAATAATTCTCCCTCCATTACGGTTTTCCGTAATTTTTACTGCTACTTTTTAGTTATTATTGAATCCCAGATAGAATTTAATATTAGAACTACTGTATGCGTAAAAATGTTTACATATTACGAGAACGAAAATCAGATGGAGAATTACATCTTTTTTTAGCAAATCCAACCGAAGAAAACAAATGCCACGCACAGCAAAAATCGGTTTGCGGACAAATGGATATTGAAGAAGATTCGCGTACCATTTTTTCCTGTCAACCTGAAGACAGAGCACGTACACAATGTGCCAAAATTGGACGCAAAGTTTGCACAAGTTGTGTGAGTCATTTGTATATGGATAAGATTTAACACACAAAGCAAGATCACTTTTTAACTTTGAATTTTTATTTTCAGTTTAAATTTTCGCGTTTCACAGAGACCAATCGCATTGTAAATCAAAACCTTACTAACCAATACGCAAAATCAAAGGAAACTACATGAGTGACACAACGCTTTACACGCTCAAAGAAAATAGTAACGAACAATTACACATTTTTAAATCAAAAAAAGATGCATCTGGTGAATGCTTAACCATCACAAAATCTATTTGTAATAAGATGCGATATAACCAAGCAATTAAAACTTATTTTGCATGTGAATCAAAAATGTCTGCGCAACTAAAATGTATTGAGATAAGAAAAAATATTTGTGAAACCTGCAAGCAACATTTGCATTCCGACTACTAGTCATTAAATTGTTTTTAAGGGATTATAATAGCTAAATATTTCTACTACTTCCCTTTAATTCGTTCCCAAAAAATAGCTAACACATCCCATAAACTTGTGTTCTCATCAAACTTTGGTCTGGAGCTTTTCATATTGATTCGATCACCATCTTTAAAAAGCGTAAACGAAAATACTGCTGAATTTCCATTTCCTGTATCAACCGATGGATAACGCAAATCACTGTAGGCAATCGTTCCATCTTCATTTTTTTTAAGCGTATAATAGTCATTGCTAAACCAAGCTAAGTTTGCCAAGTCTGAATTTGTTTTAGGAATTAAATCATGATTTTTAGGAATCGTTTTCCAGTCCGTAAACACATCTTTCGTATCAAATAAAGAATAATACGCAACGTGATAATTCGTTTCCGTTTCTGCAATTCCATACCACAAAATATTGTTTAAAATACTTGCTTCTGTATTGTATCGTTGATATGAAATTCCTTGTTCCGCTAACGATTTTTCAAAGACTGAATTGATATAGAATTTGTTTCCAATCGTGAATAACATATATGCAGAGCTGATTCCAACACCTAACTTCAACCAACGTTTTCGTTTCTGATTGTGGCGTTTGTAAAACATTAGTACAATCAAACATATTAAGAAAGGTAATGTATACGCTGGATCGGCTACAGATATATTACTAAAAGCGACTCTATAATTACTAAACGGTAAAAACAGTTGCGTTCCGTATCCTGTAAAGCAATCTAAAAGTGGATGTGTAAAAATGGACAAGAAAAACAACCACGTCCAGTCTTTTTGGGTAGTAGTTCCGCGACGTTTTCCTTTATCGTACAATTTATAAACCAACCAACCGAACAAAAAAGCGCCTAAAATTGCAAAAAGTATGGAATGCATGAACCCTCTATGAAAGAGCATGGAGTCAATTTTATTTCCATATAGTAAACGACCAATAAAAACATCTAAATCAGGAATTGTTCCGCCAATAGCGCCGAACAACAATGCCTTGTTGCCTATTTTTTTACCCAATGCAACTTCTCCACAGGCAGCTCCCAATACAATTTGCGTCAACGAATCCATAAATTAGCTTTAATTACAAGTTTGCAAAGGTACGCAACCAAAATGATTTGCATACTTGTTTACAAAATCGTAACATTACGCTAGGAAACCAACCAATCAATTATGCAAGAAGAAAACAATATTTCTGAATTTAAGGCAAACGACCAAACAATCATTAAAAATAAAGAATTAAGTATATGGGAAGCATTGATTCCTGTTATAGCGCTGGTAGGCATGCTTGCTTATAACATTTATGTTTTTGGAGATGATGCATTAAGTGGTAGTAATCAATTCGTTCTTTTATTGGGAGCTGCTGTAGCTGCTATCGTAGGATTTAAAAATAAAGTCTCTTACAAGAGAATGTTAGAAGAAGTTGCTGAAAATGTAAAATCTACAACAGGAGCTTTGTTAATCTTACTAATGGTAGGTTCATTAGCTGGAACTTGGCTGATTAGTGGAATTATTCCAACTATGATTTATTATGGGTTACAAATATTAAATCCAACTATATTTTTAGTTGCCTGCGTTATTATATGTGCTATAATTTCTATTGCCACTGGAAGTAGTTGGACTACCTCAGCTACCGTAGGTATTGCTTTAATAGGTATTGGCGAGACTTTAGGAATATCCACAGGTATGACAGCTGGAGCAGTACTATCTGGAGCTTATTTTGGAGATAAAATGTCTCCTTTAAGTGATACTACAAACTTAGCACCTGCCATGGCTGGAGGAGAATTATTCAGTCATATTAAATATATGGCACTAACAACAATACCAACAATAGTTGTTACACTTATTATTTTTGCGATTATTGGATTAAACTTGGACACAACTGGAACTCCACAAATTGATGATAAGCTTGCAGCTATAGACGGAGCTTTCACTATTAGTCCTTGGTTATTTATTGTCCCTATTATTGTTATTATCATGATTGTTAAAAAAACACCTCCTTTAATTGCTTTATTAATAGGTTCTTTATTGGGTGCAGCTGCTGCATTGATAGCACAACCAGATATTGTTGCTAAAATAGCTGAAGCAGATTCCCTTACGTTTCAATCAGCATATAAAGGTATTATGAACGCATTAACAGTAGATACAAGCGTTGTAACTACAAGTACTGAACTTAATGAATTATTTACTGCGGGAGGAATGAAAGGAATGTTAGGTACTATTTGGCTAATTATTTGTGCTATGGTTTTTGGTGGCGTAATGGATGGTATTGGTGCATTGTCAAGAATTACTGATGCTTTATTAAAAATGGCGACAAGTGTGTTTGGATTATTTGCAAGTACAGTAGCTAGTTGTTTAGCATTAAATTTAACAGCATCAGATCAATATTTAGCATTAGTTGTTCCTGGTAAAATGTTCAAAAAAGCTTATGAAGATAAAGGTTTAGCTCCTGAAAATTTAAGTAGAACCTTAGAAGATTCTGGAACAGTTACGTCTGTTTTAATTCCTTGGAATACTTGTGGAGCATATCATTCTAAAGTATTATTTGGAGAAGCTGGTGTTACTTCGTATATCCCATATGTGTTTTTCAGTATTTTAAGTCCATTCACTACCTTAATATTTGCAGCATTTAAAATTAAAATAAAGCAGTTGACAACTAAAACTGCATAAGAAAAAGTTGTTTAAAAAGTTAGATTTTCGTCATGCTAAACCATGTGCTGAACTTGATTCAGTATTGATTCGGTTTCTCATAATCATTGAAAACTAATACAATGAGATTCTGAATCACATTTCGACTTCGCTCAATATTCGTTCAGAATGACGTTTACAAACACTTTTTTAAACAA
>NZ_JBGCDL010000117.1:0-15784 GCF_045105435.1 Kordia sp.
CATTAGGTTTAGAAGTACAAACTGGTGTAGCTCATACTGGAGTTGTTGGTGTTTTAAAAGGTGATTTGCCCGGAAAAGTGGTGGCGTTGCGTGCCGATATTGATGCACTTCCTGTAACGGAACGTACTGATGTTCCTTTTAAATCAAAGGTTCAAACAACTTTTAATGGCGTAGATACTGGTGTCATGCATGCTTGTGGACACGATACGCACACTGCCATTTTAATGGGCGTTGCGGAAATTTTTTCGCAACATAAAGATAAAATTAGAGGAACTATTGTATTTATTTTTCAACCTGCAGAAGAAGGCGCACCAAAAGGTGAAGAAGGCGGTGCAGAAATGATGGTAAAAGAAGGTGTACTCAAAAATCCTGATGTAGATGCTATTTTCGGATTGCATATTAGTGCTGGATTTGATGTGGGAACTATTAGTTATAAATCTGGCGGAATAATGGCTGCTTCTCAAAGTTTTGAAATCAACGTAAAAGGAAAGCAAAGTCACGGTTCAAGACCTTGGACAAGTGTTGATCCTATTATGACAAGTGTAAAAATTATTGATGGATTGCAAACGATCATCAGTAGAGAATCTGAATTAACAAAAGAAGGCGCTGTAATTACGGTTGGAAAAATTACTAGCGGCGTACGTAGCAATATCATTCCTGAAAAGGCACAACTTATCGGAACTATTCGTACGTTAGATTATGACATGCAAGCTTTTATTAACAAACGTATGAAAGAAATGGTTCCCGCAATAGCGAAAGCATACAGAGCCGAAGCGACTATTGAAATTGAAAAAGGATATCCAATTACATACAACGATCCAAAATTAACCGCACAAATGTTGCCGTCGTTGCAAAAAGCAGCAGGAACAAGCAATGTAAAAGAAATTAAAGCCATTACTGGTGCTGAAGATTTTTCATTCTTTCAAAAAGAAGTGCCAGGATTGTATTTCTTTTTAGGTGGAAAACCTGTTGGAAAACCTGCAACTTCACATCATACACCCGATTTTTATATTGATGAAAGTGGAATGAAACTCGGTGTAAAAACTTTTGTACAACTTACGTTAGATTACCTCAACAATTAACAAGAAAATGACGACTTGCCTTTTTTAGATATCTTTACATTGCTATTATAAGAAAACTAACCTCTAAAGTCCTCTATGAATAAAAGTATATTATACGTATTATTCTTTTATACAATTGTATCGTTTTCACAATCTAATACACTATTTCAAAAGACGTACACTACACAGGACGGTTTAGGAATAGACAATATCGCTACTTTATGTTTTGATACTGATGGTTTTTTATGGTTAGGCGGAAGTAATTTAGATAACAGAACCATTGTATCTAGCAATAATAAACTAGTGTTACAGCGTTTTAATGGTAAAATATTCCATGATATAGCGCTACCAGCATACGAAAATCCAATTAAGGAAATACAACAATTATACAAAAGAAACGATGGTAAGTTTTATGTTGTTTGTAAATTATCTAAAGGCCATACATTACTACTCTTCGACCCATACACAACCGTTTTTAATGTAGTAGCAATTGATGATTATGATTTTATAAAAACAGGAGTATCTGATGTTGTTTCGTATAACAATGAAGAGTATGTATTACTTCAAAAAGATAGGACAATTTCTCTTATAAAACTGAAAGATGATGCAGCATCCGCAACCATTTTTAGTTTTACGAGTATTGAAAATAATTTTATCATGGAAAGCTCAAGTAAAATTATTCCATTTAAAGATTTTGTGTTGATTTCTGATGATAATTTTACAACTAAAGTTTTTGATTGGAATGGCAACTTATTAAAACAAATTGATGCGGTAGATACACATGAATTTCCTCAGCAAAAAAAGATTGTTATTGATGAAATTTTTATCAAAAATAATACACATTATGTGTTTTTGCTCAACAACCCAAATCTTTATAGAATAGATGAAACCAAAAAAGATATTATACGGGTTAAAAATAATAAGTTACCAAACATTCATTTAAACACGTATACAGATTCTTTTGGAAACACACGTATTATTGCTTCAAACGAAAAAAGCATTTCTTTTCATTCTTTTAAAGATAATTCATTAACAACTGATTATCAATTTAATATAAATGCTCTTCATGGTTTAAAAGTTGAATCAAAAAATATAAATAACGATGTATGGATAGCAACCAATGGTAAACTTCACTATTTTAAATTTCCAAGTACTACCGTAAAAAATTTTCTACCAGATTATCAACTAAGAACCATAAAACCATTAGATACTGAAAATATTTTAGCAACCACAGAAGATAATGACTGGTTTACAATAAACACAAATACTCATGAAGTTTCCCCATATAAAATCACCCTAAACAATAAACTCTTTAAGGCTTCATCGCGAAATATTATTCTTGAAGATAGCATTATATGGACCAATGGAAACTATGGTATTATAAAAGTAAACAGGATCACAAGAATTGCAAAAAGTTATCGGCATTACCCAATTATATGTCTTGAAAAACTAAATGATAGTAGTATTGTGTATGGTACTAAAGGCTACAATTTAATGCAATTTAATACGAAAACAGAAACACATACACCTTTATTAAAAACGGACTCGCTTTTTATATATGATATCGAACTAAAAAAACATGACAACCTTATTGTAGCTGGAACAAACAAAGGGTTACTGACGTATGATTTAGTTACAAAAAATGCCACATTTTATAATAATAAAACAGACTTAGAAGATCCTTTTACTTTAATGTTAGACTACCATAAAGACTACGGATATTTATTGGGTTCTCGTTCGGGAACTATTGTAGCTTTTAATCCAGAGGATGAAAGTTTTACAACGATATACAAAGATGAATTCAAAGCTGGAATTGCCACTATTTTAGTGGATAATGATTTTTGGTGGATCAACACTTTTAATGGCGTAGTCGCTTTTAATCCTGAAGATAAAACAACAACACGTTTTTCAGAAAAAGACGGTTTCACACATTATGAAGCCAATAGATACAGTGCTTTAAAAACGAATAAAGGACTCTTCGTTGGCATGATAAAAGGCTTAAATTATTTTGATTCAAAAGCATTAAAAACACAAAAAGATTCAGCCAAATTAACACTCTTAAGAGTTAGACATTATAACAAAACAGCTAAGGTTTTTAAAGATGAATTTAATAGAAATACTTTCAAAGATAATTACAGCATTTCATTACCTAGTGAAAATCGGGCTTTAGATATCGATTTTGGACTTAAATATATTGATGCTGAACATAAAGGCTATACCTATAAATACCGTTTAAATGATAAAAATTGGGTAGAATTAAAAAACAAGAATACCATTCAATTTCCAAATTTAGCGGCAGGAAACTACATCTTAGAAATTGAAGCTGATGATTTTTCGGGACACAAAATTGGAGAATCGTTATTAATAACTATTAATAGCACAGAGTTTTTTTATAAGAAATGGTGGTTTTTCACCTTGGTATCGCTATCTATTATAGGTTTTCTTGTTTGGTTATTAGTTAAAGCAAAAGAAAGAAAGCAGTTGCAAGAAGAATTTTCGCGAGGTTTGATACAATCGCAAGAAGACGAACGCAAACGCATTGCTAAAGAATTGCATGATAGTATTAGTCAGCAACTCACACTCATTAAAAAGAAAGCACAAAGCACCAACCAAGACGAAATTACATCGCTTACGCATAATACATTAGAAGAAGTACGTGCCATTTCTCGTGGTTTATATCCGCCATTATTAAAACAATTAGGCTTCACTGAAAGTATAGAGCAACTCATTTTGGATGTTGATGAACAAACCGATTTATTTGTTTCGGCAGATATTGAAAATATAGATGCTTATTTTAATGAAGAACAAACCCTAAATTGCTATCGTTTTATTCAGGAATGTATTCATAACTGTTTAAAACATGCACAAGCAAAAGCGCTATCTGTTAACTTATTAAAGTCAGATAATACGATTAAAATTGGCATTCAGGATAACGGAAAAGGTTTTGATGTTTCAGACAAGCAAAAGCAACATAGTTTGGGCTTAAAAACCATGTATGAACGTATTCGTATATTAGATGGCGAGTTAACTATTGATAGTAAACCAAATAAAGGCACCATAATCGTAGCTAAAATCCCTTTGAAAAATGGCTAAAAATTTAACAATTGTAGTAGCAGACGATCATCCAATGCTTTTAAAAGGCTTAACTGAAGAGTTAACGGCTAATGGTTTTAATGTGATTGATACTGCTGTAAATGGTGCTATTGCATTAGAGTTGATTACTCGATTAAATCCAGATATTGCGATCTTAGATATAGAAATGCCTTTATTAAGTGGTTTTGAAGTGATAAAAAAATGTGAAGATAAAAACTTAAAAACCAAGTTTATTGTATTGACTTCACATAAAGAAAGTCGTTTTATATTTAAAGCCAAAACGCTTAATATTTCTGGATATTTACTTAAAGATGAGCCTTTTCAAGAAATTCAAAAGTGCATACACAGCGTGTTTAATGGCGAACATTACTACAGTTCAACATTTAATGATGTATTTGACAAAGAGATTTCTCCAAAAATTCAGAAAATAAAACTATTATCGCCATCAGAACGAACTATAATTCGCCTAATTGCAGACAATAAATCTTCAAAAGAAATTTCAGAGAGCTTGCTTATTTCCATAAGAACTGTTCAAAAACACAGATCTAACATTATTAATAAATTAGATTTAAGCTCTGATCAAGACGCACTTAACAATTGGGTGGCGACTAACAAGTTACTTCTCGCTTCTATATAAAATAGAACTACGTACCCCTACGTATTTTTTGCACAAGCTACGTATTTACTGGCGTTTGCTAAGACACTATTTTTACAAAAAAAATATTTTATTATGAAAAAAATATTGTTTGTAGCCTTACTATGTGTATCTAACCTTACATTTTCACAAACTTTTGATTTTAATGGTTTTTCGTTTAGTGTAAATACAGCCAATCCCACTACCGTAACCGTAACAGGAAAAGCTGTTGGTAATACAAATCTAGACATTGTAATTCCAGGTATGGCTACCGATGGTGCTAATGTAACCTATACAGTAACAAATATAGGTGCCGTTGCTTTTGATAATATTCAATTAACAAGTGTAATCATACCAGATAGTGTTATTGATATCGGGAATTCTGCTTTTTTACAAAATCAATTAACTAGTGTGACTATGGGTACTAATATAAACTCTATAGGAAGTGGTGCTTTCAGACTTAATCAATTAACAAATGTCACCATTCCTGAAAGTGTTTCAAGTATAGGAAGTTTCGCTTTTCACAACAATAATTTAACCAGTGTTACCATTCCTAACAATGTAACAACTATGGGAGGATCAGCTTTTTTTAACAATCCAGTTTCTAGTGTCACTATAGGTAGTGGAATAACCTCTATTGGAGGGTTTGCTTTCTCGTTTGCAATACCAACTAATCCAAATAGTGGACAACACAGTCTTACTTTTTTAGGTGGCCTACCACCAACAATACAATCTGATAGTTTTCTAAATTCATTTAATCAAACAAGACGAGGAGATATATCTGTAACCGTACCTTGTTCTGCTTTAACAAACTATACAAATAATTCTTCATACACGGGTTTCTTTGGATTCACTTGTTTTGATCTTTGCACTTTTGGCTTATCATTTACAGCTCCAGCAGACCTATGCTTAAATGCAGGTGTACAAAATGGTCTAGGTGGCGGACTATTAGTTGGTGGTGTGTATTCTGGACCAGGAGTTACTGACGATGGCAACGGAACAACCTATAGTTTTGACCCAGCAGTTGCTGGTGTTGGCACGCATCCTATATCTTATACATATACAGATGGCACTGGATGTACTGATAGCGCTATTGATACCATAGAAGTATTTGCAGTACCAAATACAACTTTTACAGCACCAACAGATGTATGCTTGAATGCAGATACTCAAACAGGACTTAGTGGCGGTACTCCAGCGGTAACTATACTATCTACAACGGTTACCTTAAATATTAATTATGATGTTTTTGGGTTTGGTGGTTTTATTGGAGGAGATATTGTATTTGATAGCTCTGGAGCTATGCTATCTACAGACGTTACTGCAAACAATGAAGCTAGTGGTGGCACGGCTAATTTAGTGAATGCAACTGCTTTGGGCGACACCATAACACTAACATTTGATAATGGTCAAACTCCAAATATCGTAGCAGATACCACTATTATAGGTGCTTCTGGAACTATAAACTTCATCTCTGGAACCGATTTTACAGTTGTTGGAGATCTTCTAAATTACGTTTCTGGTAATGCTACTGCAAGTACAGATTTAGTAGGTACGCGTTTATATACTGGACCAGGTGTAACAAATGATGCTAATGGAATAACCTATAGTTTTAACCCAGCCGCAGCTGGTATAGGAACACACACCATTACCTATACCTATACAAATGATAATGGCTGCGCGGCTACAGCCAGTGATACAATAACAGTATTAGCGCTAGATACGGTAGTCTTTACGGCACCAGCAGATGTATGCTTGGATGCTGGTGTACAAACTGGATTAGGTAACGCTACTCCGTCTGGTGGTGTATATTCAGGACCAGGCGTTACAGACGATGGCAACGGAATGACCTATAATTTTGACCCAGCAATAGCAGGCGCAGGTGTACACATTATAACTTACGATGTTACAATAGACAATGGTTGCTCAATTTCAGCGTCAGATACCATAGAAGTCTTTGCGCTTGATGATGCTGCTTTTAGTTACGACGCTTCAATGTATGGTTGTGATGTTGCTTATCCTACACCTACAATTACAGGTTTAGAAGGCGGAACGTTTTCTGCAGGTACTGGACTTACAATACATCCGAATACAGGTGAAATTGACACCGCTACAACAACACCAGGTACCTATACTGTGACCTATACTACAGCAGGAAACTGTATTAATAGTTCGAGTGTTAGTGTTACATTTACGACAAGTTGTATGGCTGCAACAGCATTTAATTTTGACGGTGTAGACGATTATGCTGTGGCAACAAACTCTTCAGTTTTAGATATTACTACAGGGACTATAGAAATGCGCATTAAACCGCAAACAAAAACAACATCGCAAACCATTTTAGGCTATCGTAATAGTACTGGCAGTAGCACTAAATACTTGTTTAATCTATTAGGCAATCTTACTGGTATTGGCTTCTGGAACGGAAGTAGCTTCCAAACTATCCCTTACACCTTTAGTGAGAACCAATGGTATAATATAGCCATAACTGATGATGATTCTGGTAGTACAACTGTGTATGTAAATGGTGCAGCTATTGGTGCTTTTGCATCAGAGTTTGGTACAGCAACAGGAGCTGGCCTCAACCTTTATGTTGGTGTCGATTTTCCGTTAAATGAATATTTTAAAGGTGATATTGGCGATATACGTATCTGGAATACCGTCAAAGTAGGCGGCACAGCTATTTGTACACCTACTCCATCTGGAACAGATTTAGTAGCGCATTACAATTTTAACCAAGGATTTGAAAATTCAAACAATAGCAGTGTTAATAGTGTTTTAGATACTTCAAGTAATGCAAATAATTTACAACTAACCAATGTGGCATTAACTGGTGCTGCAAGCAACTGGGTGAATACAGATACTACTATTTTTGATACTGTTTCCCCAACAGTCATAACACAAGACATTACCTTAAACTTAACCTGTAGCTCCTCCACAACAATAACCGCAGCAAACATAGATAATGGTTCTTTTGATAATTGTGGCATCGCATCACTAACGATAGATATAGATACGTTTGACATTTCTATGATAGGTGCAAACACGGTAACCTTAAGTGTTACGGATTTTTATGGAAATGAAAGCTCGCAAACAGCACAAGTAACGGTTGTAGATAATATTCAGACCAGATTATATGTCAATCAATCCGCTACAAGTGATTTTGATGGGACCAGCTGGGAAACTGGTTTTTTTAATCTACAAGACGCTATTATTGCTTCACTTAGCTGTTCAACAATAACCGAAATTTGGGTAGCTAGCGGGACTTATTCCCCTAGTGCACTTCCAAGAAATAACACAATTACAGCAGGTATAAGTACTCGTGACAATACGTTTCATTTACCTAATGGCATAAAAATATATGGTGGCTTTAATGCTACTGAAACCTCAATTGATCAACGCGATATTGTTTCAAACCCAACCATACTAAGTGGTAACATAGGCAATCCGTCATCTTCCACAGATAATACCTATCATGTGGTAACGTCTGTTTTAGACAATGCAGAAACACGACTTGACGGTTTTATTATAGAAGGTGGACTAACCACTTTTAATGAAGTAACTGGCCTTACTATTGAAGGTATAGATGTAAGACGGCGACTTGGTGCTGGGATTAGTAACCATAATTCTAGTACAGTATTTGCTAATTTAATTATTCGTGATAACACTGCAGATATTGGTGCAGGTATTTATAATAAAGAAACCATTAATACGAGTTATACTAATATTGTAATACATAACAATAATACAGTAGGCTTTGGTATTGGCGGCGGTATGTACAACAAAGCTGCATCTTTTACTGCAACTAATGTATTAATAGCCAATAACTTTTCTGATGCAGGTCCAGCAATTTATAATGATACATCAAGTAACGCCATATTAACCAACCTTACTGTTTTTAATAATACCTCACCATCTACTTTTTTAAATGGGTCTGCACTTATTGCTAATAGTAATAGTACAATTACAATTACAAATACTGTAATGTATAACAATACCAGAGACATTGGTTTAGGAAATAACTCTACAGTATCAGGCACTAATAATTATGTTTTAACAGCCCCAGCACAATTTGGTTCGCCTGCAGGTTTCACACAACTTATAGCAGACCCATTCACAAATAGTGCTGACATTGATGGTTTAGACAATATTTTTGGCACAGCAGACGATGGTTTGCTTCCTTCAGAAACAGGTGTTTTAATCGATTCAGGGAATACCGCATCAAACTCACAAACAACTGATATTACAGGAGAAACACGTAACCTCGGTACAGCAATAGATGTAGGTGCTTACGAATACCAATTTAAATTGAGACTAACACCAAAAGTAAATTTACAAGGTGCATTATTAGGAAATACAAATGGTTTAATGCGTGATGATTTACGTACTGCTGGTTACTTACCAACCACATCACCTTATCCAGATGGTTTAACTTGTGATGCTTCTGTGTTTAGTGGAGGAAGCGCTGCCGCTAGAGGAGGTTTTTTACAAAATGATATTGTAGATTGGATATGGATAGAATTACGCGATGAAACCGATAATACCGTAGTTATAGCAAGTACTTCTGCCCTACTGCAACGTGATGGCGATGTTGTTGCGGTTGATGGTTTTTCTAATATAGAATTTTCAATTCCGTACAATAGCTTTTATATCACTTTAAAGCATCGCAATCATTTAGGAGTAATGACAGCAAACACAGTACAGCTTGATAATACACTTACATTTGTAGATTTTACAAATGCTTCAAATCCAATTGCTTTTGGCACAAATGCACAAGCAACTGTGATGTTACCATTGCTTAATAGACCAACTGCAAATTGGCAAAAATCAAATCAATCAAACAATGTGTTAGCACTTTGGGCAGGAAATGCTAATGGAGATACAGTAGTTCAATATTCAGGAACGAGTCCTGATACGCCAAGTATCTTATCAAACGTACTGAACGACGCTGGAAATTTTTTAAACTTCCCTACGTATACGGTTTCTGGGTATAATAATAATGATATTGATATGAATGGAAGTACGCAGTATAGTGGAACAGCACCAGACACACCATTTATCTTGCAAAACGCACTAGCGCATCCTGGAAATTTCTTAAACTTTAGTACGTACGGTATACAAGAACAACTACCAGAAAATTAAACTAAATTCTAATTATTAATCAGTAAAGCGTCTAAACTCCAAGTTTAGGCGTTTTTTATTGAAAAAAAATAAAAGAATTGCTTCTCAAAACAGATTATACCATTTGTGATTTGAAATTACTGTAAAATAAAATGATGATTTTTTTCTTCATACAAAAAAGAAAACTAAGGTATAGCCTGAGCTACAACTTCTTTTTATTTTGAGGTAGAAAGGAAAAAGGGGCGTTTTATTACGATAATTTCAAGTTATAAATGGTATTATTCTTATTTTTGAGCAAACCTTTTTAAAACTATGGATACGATTCTTTCTTTTCTTGGCTCAATTTCTTGGTGGCTTTGGATACTTATTGTGTTAGTAATTATTGCTATTCGCGATATTTCCCAAAGAAAACATACCATAAGTCACAACTTCCCTATCGTTGGACACATACGGTATTTGTTTGAAAGTATCGGTCCTGAAATTCGCCAGTATTTTGTAGCCAACAATCGAGAAGAATTGCCATTCAATCGTATTGAACGCGGCTGGATTTACGCTTCTGCCAAAAAACAAAACAATTACGAAGGTTTTGGTACTGATAGAGATATTTATGCACATCATCACATGTTTATCAATAATGCCATGATGCCGTATAAAGTTCCAGAAAATCATCCAAATACTGTAGATAAATCATTTTTACCTTGTGCAAAAGTTATGGGTGAATTCAATAAAAGAAAACGTCCGTTTCGTCCGGCTTCAGTTATAAATATATCTGCCATGAGCTTTGGTTCGCTTTCCGCAAAAGCGGTAGAGTCTATGAACAAAGGTGTAAAAATGGCTGGCGCATATCACAATACTGGAGAAGGCGGATTATCTCCACATCACAGTCACGGTGGCGATGTGGTTTTTCACTTCGGAACAGGATATTTTGGTGTGCGTGCGGAAGATGGTGGTTTTTCTATGGAAAAAATGGTCAAACTAGTCGAAGATAATCCATTTATAAGAGCCATTGAAGTCAAACTATCACAAGGAGCAAAACCTGGAAAAGGTGGTGTATTGCCTGGAAAAAAGATCACACCAGAAATTGCAAAAATTAGAGGTGTTGAAGTTGGTAAAACTGTATTATCGCCTCCAAATCATAAAGCGTTCTCAAATGTTCCTGAATTGGTCGACTTTGTAGAAGAAATTGCAGCAGCAACAGGTTTGCCTGTCGGAATTAAAGCTGCGATTGGAAAACTAGAACAATGGGAAGAATTAGCAGATATTATGAAAGCTACTGGAAAAGGCCCTGATTTTATTGCCGTTGATGGTGGTGAAGGCGGAACTGGTGCTGCGCCTCCAAGTTTTGCTGATCACGTGTCATTACCTTGGGTTTATGGTTTTGCCGATTTATATAAATTATTTCAAGATAAAGGACTAACAGAACGTATTGTGTGGGTTGGAAGTGGAAAATTAGGCTTTCCTGCCAAAGCTGCCATGGCATTTTCTATGGGTGTTGATTGTATTAATGTAGCGCGTGAAGCCATGATGAGTATTGGTTGTATTCAAGCGCAGATATGTCATACGAACAAATGTCCTGCTGGAGTTGCTACACAGAGTAAATGGTTGCAAGCAGGAATTGATCCGACGTTGAAGTCTGTGCGATTGGCACAATATTTTAAAACGTTCCGAAAAGAATTTATCGAAATTACACATGCCGCTGGTTATGAGCATCCATGCCAGTTTACGATGCGAGATGTTACTGTAAATGTGGACGATCATCATTTATCAAAAGATTTAGATACAACGTATCGATATCAGAAAACGCCTGTGCCTTTTTCAGGAATGGAATCGTTGCAAGAATGTGCGCATTTGGGCGGGAAATAGGTTTTTGTTGGTTTGATTTGTTGATTCGTCAATTTGTTTACATTGAGCATGTCGAAGTGTAAACTTATAAACTTTCTAAACTCAAAAACTTTTAGTTATTTTCCAATTCTTCTAACTCCAAAATAAAATCATATTGTAAATCTTCATGCAATGTACTAATGGCTTTTTTTGCCATTCCTAATTGCCGCTCGTAAATATTATTCATTTGCACACTTCTTTGGTGTGATGGTTTTAACTCTTTCAACTTTCCACAGAAGTGCAATAAAACAGCAGCTTCCGTTTCTTTCTTTTTAGAGTAGCGAATGTATTTTTTGAGCATCCGTAATATTTTGCGCACACTTTTCTTTACATAATACAAGCTATCATGATTCAGTTTTGAAAATGCTTCGTCGGTTTCTTCTTTTATTTCGCGAATGTACTCGTCTTCGTCATGTGCATCAAAAAGTACGTAGGTAAGTAATTCTTTGTTTTCCTTCTTAAATTTTGCCAGTTTTAAGCAGATTTCAATCAGTTCTTCTTGCGAATGTTCTTTCAATTCTTTTTTAAGTACGGAAACAGTAACAGCTTTCATGCGTTAATATCTATTGTTTTTTATTGGTCACATGGTATTCGCTATTAATCATTTTCTTCAGTAAAAAACTTGTTAATATGCTCATTTCATGTATGCAGAATGATTTTAGCGTAATGTAAACAATAAAGCTTATTTTTTATAAAAGTTCTAAAAGTATTTTTCTAGATGTGATACAGTTCAAAAATTGCACATATTGTTTTGTATCTTTATACAGATTCTTTTCGTTTTAAAACAATCAATTAAACCGCAAGATTTCGTAAAAAGAAACCATCTAAATAAAAGCAATACAGTCAATGAAACCAAAAATATTTGAACCACACGAAAATTTAGCAGCATGGGTTAAATGTTATTGGACATTGGAAAGTACTATTGAAAATACGCCCTTAAAAAACACCATTATTCCTGATGGAACCATGAAATTAATTTTTCATTATGGCGATACGTACAAACATCATATAAACGATACAGAAAGTATCATTTTACCTAAATGTTTTTTAATCGGGCAATTGACACGTCCGTATGTTGTGGAGCCACTTGGCGTTACAGGTTCGTTTGTAGTTCGGTTTCAACCAAACGGATTTTTACCTTTTGCAAACATTAGCATAAAAGAAATTCAAAATACAGCAGTACCTTTAGATGCACTTTTTGGTAACGAAGGAACAGCAATTGGAACACAAATTTTACAAGCCAACTCAACTTCCGAAAGAATACAATTAATCGAAACATTTTTGCTAAACCGATTAACTGACAAAAAGAGCATTGATTCCATTGTAGCATCAACCGTTGAAACAATTTTAAATGCAAATGGACAATTTACTGTGAATGAACTTTCTAAAAAAAACAATATCAATCGCAGGCAACTGACTCGTAAATTTTCGTCAACCATTGGTTTAAGTCCCAAACAACTTTCAAAGACCATAAGAATTCAAAATACATTAAAGACACTATTAACAACAGAAGTGACAAGTTTGACTGATTTGGCTTATGAAAACGAATATTTTGATCAAGCACATTTCATCAAAGATTTTAAAGAATTTACAGGCTTAACGCCGAAAGAATTTTACGGCGAGCATTTAAAAATGTCACTGATTTTTGATAGCGAAGAATAAGCATGTCCCATTTTTACAATTTTATCTTTTAAAGCCATCGCATATTTGCATTGCAATAACGCAACAAAATATAAAAAACAATAAAGATGAAAAATGTAAATCCTGTAAACTGGTTTGATATTAATGTTTCTAACTTAGCTACTGCTAAAAAATTCTATGAGACTGTTTTTAACATAAAACTTGTTGATTTCCCTATTGAATTCGGTAAACAATCTGGTTTCCCGTTTGATCCAAAAGGATTAAATATTACTGGCGCATTGGTAGAAAAAGAAGACTTTATACCAAACAGCAACAACACTATTATTTACTTTGAATCAGCAGATTGCATAACTGAAGAAAACTTAGTTGTACAAGCTGGCGGAAAAATAATTAGACCAAAAATGTCAATCGGAGCTTTTGGCTTTGTATCTATTTTAATGGATATTGATGGCAATACTATTGGACTGCACTCTAGAAAGTAACTTACAACAACATTATATAAACAATAGCGATTCTGGTATATACTTGAATCGCTATTGTTTTTGAATACAGTTCGTCATATAAATGCAACAACGTCAAAATTCTCACAAAACTTCTAAAACCTATAGCAAACCGAAAATAATCGCTAATTTTAACCCATAATGAGCGGTTGAAGCCGTTTTTTAGATAAAAATAAACAGACTATGAAAAAAACAATTCTATTCGCTTTCGCACTTTTAATGTGTTCATTAATGGCTTTTACAACTGTAAAAACTGTCGCTAATGATTGCGAAATTTTACACGAAGGCACATTTATATATGGAGATTCTGAAGAGGTAATTAAGGTTGTCATCGATGGAGAAAATCACACAGAATACCATAATAATGGAAAGTATATCATACAATCAAAATTAGATTGGGTTAACGATTGTGAATATAATATGACCATGCAAAAAGTAACGATTCCAAACTTTCCGTATGAAGTTGGTGATGTGATGAATATAAAAGTCGATAAAATTGAAGGGAATAATATTTTGTATACTGCAACATTAAAAGGCCAAAAATGGCGTAGTTTTTTTGTGAAAGTTGAGGAATAAGCTGTAAGTAAACTGTTTGCAACGACATAATTTTTCAAACAAAATAATTTACCTCAAATTCACGTCAAACACATCACACAAACACAATAAATGTTTATTTGCCTAGTTAGTAAAAACATATTATGTTTGCTAAAACTGCTATTTTTATGGAAGATAAAATTTTTGACTTGTTAATGTATTGCGTTCCTACGATTATTACGGGAGGAATTGCCTATTTTTTCTTTAGAGATCACATGACCAATGAAGACAAAAGAAGACGTTATTTATTGCATAAAGATGCACAAAAAGAAGCGTTGCCAATACGTTTGCAAGCATACGAGCGACTTTCCTTGTTTTTGGAACGCATGGCGCCTTCAAAATTATTGATTCGCGTTTCGCCAACATCTTCCGATAAAGACGATTATGAGCGTTTGTTAATTATGAGTATTGAACAAGAGTTTGATCACAATTTATCACAGCAAATTTACATGAGCGATCAATGTTGGAATATCATTATCGCAGCAAAGAATACCACTATACAATTTGTTCGTAAAGCGGGATTGTCTGAAAAAGTAACCTCAGCCGATAAATTACGCGAAGTTATTCTCACAGAAATGATGGAACAAGAATCGCCAAGTGCAACTGCATTATCATTTATTAAAAAAGAGGTTTCAGATTTTTTAAATACGTAGCCAAAACCAAAAATAATTGTAAATTGTTTAAACTTCAATAAACCAAGTGTTTAATCGTTTTTTGTTTCGAAATCACCCATTCTTCAAATGACTAATTAAGTTTAAAGCATTACTTAATCAATTTATCAAGCATCTTTCTCAGTAAAGGATCAGAAGGTCTAGGTGCATCTGCACTAACTATATTCCCTTTTGGGTCTACTAAGATAAATCTCGGAATCCCTGTAATTGAATATTCAGTTATAAAAGAAGATTTCCAGTCCTTATCGGCCATTAATTGTACACCACCTAGTTCTTTTTCATCAACCATTTTCTTCCATTTATCATGATCAGCTCTTGCGTCTATAGAGATGCTTACAAATTCAATGTTTTTATCATGATAGTCTTTTTCAACTTGTTTTAATGAAGGAATCTGACCTATACAAGGACCGCACCATGTTGCCCAAATATCTATATAAACATACTTTACTCATTTGTCCAAGACTTTCTTTAAAAAATCATTCTCAACTTGTAATTGACCTATTTTACTATAAAGAGCACTCTTTTCCTTATCGACTTGCTCTGTTTTGGTTTTAGAATCAAAAGCTTTTGATGAATTTTCGATAAACT
>NZ_JBGCDL010000118.1:0-19350 GCF_045105435.1 Kordia sp.
GCTATTGCATTGTCTACAACTCTTGAAAAGCAATTATTTGGCGATAAAGAATCGATTGGAAAAACAATTAAATACGGGAAAAAAGAATATATCGTTACAGGTGTTTACGAACTAAAAAAGCCTTCGGCGTACATGCCAAATGCAATGTTGCACAGACCAATTAGTAAAGATGAAAATTGGGGCGCTTACGGAATATACACTTTTTATAAAATTCCTAAAGGGACAGATTTAGCTTCGGTTGAACAAAAAATTTTCGATGTGTATGTCGATAAATATTATAAGCAAGAAGCGGAAGAACAAGGAATTACCCTAGACGATTATGTGTCTTTGCAAGGTTCAACTCCGATGTTGGAGCGTTTGGTAGATTTACGTTTACACGGAAAAGGCGATGAAGGCATGTTGGAAGGAAAAGGAAATTACCTGTTGCTCATTATCATGCTGAGTTTATCCGTGTTGATCATTATCATATCTAGTATCAACTTTATCAATTTGTCAGTGGCTTCGGCAAGTCAGCGCGCAAAAGAAGTTGGTGTAAAGAAAACCTTGGGTGTTTCCAAAATTGGATTGCAATTGCAATTTGGGTTAGAAATTGTAGCACAAGGAGTTATTGCCGTTTTTTTAGCGTTGATTATTGTAGAACTGTTATTGCCTATTTTTAATGCATTTATCAATAAAAATTTAACGCTCAGCAATACAACGATTATTATTCAAGTCATTTTATTGGCACTTGCCATCGCAACTATAATTGGGTTTATTACTGCGTTGTATGTTTCTAATTTTAAAACGATTAGTGTTTTAAAAGGGAATTTTTCAAGAAGTGGAAGCATGATTTTGGTTCGAAATGTAATGCTAGGGTTGCAGTTTGTAATTTCAGGGTTTTTCTTTATTGGCGGATTGGTAGTGTACGCACAAGTAAATTACATGAGTTCGAAAGATTTAGGGTTTTCGGGAGAAGAAATCTTGGTAGTTGAGTTTAACGATTCGCAAAAAAGTAGAAGCAAGCAGTACAAATTGATTAAAAATGTATTTCAAAACAATCCAAACATTGAAGATATTTCCTCAACGTTTTTAGTTCCTGGTGATGACAATGATATTTCGTTAGATGTGACGCACAAAGACATGGTTGTCGATATCAAATTTATTCCGCTCGATTTTGGACATTTAGAAATGATAAATACCAAAATTTCAAAAGGACGTTACTTTTCTAGAGACTTTGCTTCTGACACGATAAACAGTGTTATTTTTAACGAAACGGCAGCAAAACGCTTAGGAATTGCCAATGATCCGCTCAATAAGGAAGTCGGAATCAATGGTAAAAAATTTAATATTGTTGGTGTTGTGAAAGATTATCATATTGAAGGATTGGATAAAGAAATTCGCCCTGCATTTTTTATGTATTATACAGGTTTTGATTGGGTTCGTGGCGCTATGAGTACGGTTCAATTTAAAATAAAAGAAGGAAAAAAAGCAGCAGCAATCGCAGAAATTGAACGTTTTTGGACCACTGAATTAGAACCTGGTTATCCGTTTTCTTTTTACTATTTAGACAAATATTACAACAAAACCCATGACATTTATAAGAAACAACAAACCTTATTTTTTATCTTGACATTGGTCGTTATTTTTATCGCATTATTAGGCTTATTTGCTTTGGCAACACTTACCATACAACAGCGTTTAAAAGAAGTTGCTATTCGTAAAACATTGGGCGCATCTGTTAAAGAAATTATTGTGCAACTTGTAAAAAGTTTTATCAAAATTACTGGAATAGCTGTCATTATTCTATTGCCAATTGCATACTATTTAATGCAAAATTGGTTGGATAATTTTGCCTATCGAATTGACATGCCTTGGTGGCCATTTATTGTGGCACCTATCATATTATTATTGCTTGTATTTGTGGTTGTAGGCATCAAAGCTTATAACGCTACCAAAGTAGATTTAATTAAATATTTGAAGTTTGAGTAATTTTTGAAATCGGGTCTTGGGTAATAGGTTTTAGGTAATAGGTCTTGGGTGTTAGGTAGTTTCTTATGAACTAGCAAAAAACAAATCAACGAATTTGGAGTTTAGCTGTTTATGCTTTGAAACATGAAGAGTAAAAACAAATTACTGGCAACCAGCAACCAACACCTAAGACCAAAAACCAAAAACCAAAAAGCTACGTACAAACCCTTGATTTTAAAACGCGTATTTGTTACACTTTCAAATACGCGTTTAATATTGTATGTTTGGTAAAACTGACTAAAACCATATACAATGTCAACTACGGATCCTAAAACTGCGGAACCTCAACAAAATGAGGAACCTTCCCAAAAAACTATCCAAAATCAGAAAACAACATCAACGACTGTAGATCCTGTAACTACCAAGCCAGGAAAACCAGCGCCAAAAGGTGTTCACAAAGGAATTTCGGATAGAGTAATGCACGAAATTAAAGAAGAGTTAGAAAACATGCTTTCGTTTGCCATGCGAAATGGTAAAATAATTAATACGGAATTAAATCCTTTAATTGAGAGCAATAATTTGGACGATTTAATTAATGCACACAACATTCTTGCTAAGAATATTTCTCCAGCAACACCAAAATCTATCAGGTATTTAAAAACATTAAATGCGCGAGATAATAGCAAAACCATATTTAGCAAATTGCCAATTATTCGGAACTTAATCATACTTGCACTAGCATTTTTAGCACTTTTTATAGGAACTTCTTTATCAGATCAGGTAGATAATGCTTCTCTTTCAAAAGGAGTCTTAGATAATGACGGAACTTCGTTGTTGCTAAACTTATTGTTTTTATGTGCCACTTCGGGCTTAGGAGTTGTCTTTTATTTGCTGAAAAGTGTGAGTGAAGGCATCCAAAAAGGAACTTTAATGCCAGAACAATCAATTTATTATGTTGGTTTGATTGTACTCGGAATCATGTCTGGATTGATTCTTTCAGAAATTGTAGCAACGTACAACGGAGGAAAAAGTCTCACCGTTTTTAATAGTTGTGTATTAGCTCTTGTAGGAGGATTTTCTTCAGATGCAATCTTCACGGTATTACAGGGAATTATCAATAAAATTAAAGCTGTTTTTACAACGGAAGATTAACACTAATTTATAAAATATAACAAATGAAATTTATCATTAAAAGTATACTAACCTTAGGTGTTTTTATAGGTGTTGTTTCTTGCGCATCTATTCCGGCATCTACGGCAACGTTATCACAAGAAGTGATTTCGGAAGCCAATTCAATGCACCAATTAAACATTGCATTGGTCAATAAATTGTTTGAAGAGCGAAAAGATAAAGTAGACGCGTTTATGAACAATCAATACATTCCAACATACGTAACCAAATTACAGGCAAATATGCCTTCTGGTGTAGATGTAAACGCTGAATTGCCAAATATTTTAAAAAGTGTAATGCCAGTTATCAATAGAAAACGCGATTCGCTTCACGGTTTGTTGGAAACCCAACGCGATCGAATGGTTACTTCGTTAAATACGAACTTTGCAGAATATCAGCAAGCAACGACGACATTACAAAACTTGATCAGTTCTGCGGTAAAATTGAAACAATCGGAACAACAAACACTCGCGCAAATACAGAGTTTGACGAATACCAATATCAACGTTGGGAAAATTCAAAACCATTTGGATAGTTTATTAGTCAAAACAGGAAATGGATTTGATAAGCTTCTTAAAGTAGAATCAGCAATTAAAGGAAACAACTAAAATAGAAATAATATGAGTGGAATAAATTGGGATAACTTGGCAAACCAAGCAGCAGCACAAACAGATGCTGAATTTCAAACAACTATTGCAGGTTTGACACAAATGAATGTTTCAGAAATAGATCAATTCATTAAAGAAAGTAGTATTTCAAATGCAAATGCTATCAAAGTACTCAAAGAAATCAATGATGCAGCAGCTTCAAACTCGGCAAAAGCAGATGCGATTGCTAATATTGATAATGGTGTAAAATTTTTAGTAAGCTTGGCGAATAAAATAGTGTAATAGACACCTATAAATCAATTATATATTAACAAAGCAATACTGTATTCTATACGGTATTGCTTTTTTGGTAAAAGATATCAAACACTTAGATGCTATTTGTTAATAAATTTTATGTAAGGAATTCAGATAAAAAGCTACTTTTGTTAAAAAGCGTTTAATATTAAGAAAAAAGAATATGTCAGATACAAATACAGCATTAGATTGTTTAATTATAGGAAGTGGACCTGCGGGTTATACAGCCGCAATTTATGCCGCTAGAGCAGACATGAGTCCAGTAATGTACACAGGAATGGAACCTGGAGGACAATTAACAACGACCACAGAAGTAGATAACTTTCCTGGCTATCCAAATGGTACGGATGGAACAGCAATGATGGAAGATTTAAAAAATCAAGCCACACGTTTTGGAACTGATGTTCGTTTTGGATATGCAACTCGTGTAGATTTTTCGAAAGAAGCAGGAGGAATTCATAAAGTATATGTCGATGATGGAAACGGAGAACAAGAGTTCTTAGCAAAATCAGTTATTATTTCTACAGGCGCTTCTGCCAAATATTTAGGTTTGGAAAGTGAAGAACGTTTAAAAGGTGGTGGTGTTTCGGCATGTGCTACTTGTGATGGTTTCTTTTACAAAGGACAAGATGTTATTGTTGTTGGTGGAGGAGATACCGCAGCAGAAGAAGCAACCTACTTAGCAAAATTGTGCAAAAAAGTAACGATGCTTGTTCGTAAAGACGAAATGCGTGCAAGTAAAGCAATGCAACACCGTGTAAATGCTACTGAAAACTTAGATGTATTGTACAATACGGAATTGGATGAGGTTTTAGGAAATATGGTTGTAGAAGGCGTTCGTGTTGTAAACAATCAAACGAAAGAGAAGCATGAAATTCCAGTTACAGGAGTTTTTATTGCAATTGGACACAAACCAAATACGGATATGTTTAAAGGAATTTTAGACATGGATGATACAGGATATTTAATTACAGGCGCAAAATCTACCAAAACAAATTTACCAGGAGTATTTGCAGCTGGAGATGTGCAAGATAAAGAATATCGTCAGGCAGTTACAGCTGCAGGAACAGGTTGTATGGCAGCATTAGATGCAGAACGTTATTTGTCTGCTGTTGAAGATGTGGTAGAAGCGTAAACGATTTTAGACTTTTCAATCAAACGAAATCAATTATATATAAAACCGCGTAAAATGTATGTTTACGCGGTTTTTTGTTGATTTATTTTGTGATGAAAGGCTTTTGCTTATTTCGTATAATATTCGTTCATATTTGCATCTAAATAAAAGACAACACCATATTTTTTTACTTTGAGAAGCGTTTGCTGATTTTTTTGAAATTCATGATAAGGAACCGTTTCTAAAAACTCATAACCGGCCAAAGATTTTTTCTTCGTTTTTGTGGCATAAAATATAGCAAGATTGTCTTTTTGAAAGATAAAAATAGTGTCTTCATTTTCGAATTTGTCATAGTCCACAGGAAGTAATTGCGTACCACTTGCATCAAACAATCCGTATTTTTCGTCATTTTCAACCACAAAATACCCTTTATATGAATAGTCAGACATTTTGATATCTTCATAGGCTGGCGGAACCGTTTCGCGGTTTTTTTCCAAATCGTAGACACCTAACAAAGAGTTATTGTCTTTTGTAAACGTGTAGAATCGATTATATCGATAATAATTTTCTTGAAAAGAATAGCCTTCTTTGGATAGTGTTTCATACCGTTTTTCATATTGAAAATAATCACTTTCTGTATCTGCACGAACAGTCATTTCTACAGATTCTTCATATTGTTTGTTTTTTAGTTTGGATAGTTTTGAGGTGAATAATCCGTAAAATTCATCCGTAATAATATACTTTGTTTCTTTTGCATCACTCACGCTCCAAATACAAAATGCTTCGTTGCGGTTGCGTGTTTTTGGAAATTTGATATGAATATTTGCTTTTTCATGTACAATTTCATCCGCAAGCATTTCCCAACCATCTTCTAAATTTCGAGTAGATAAAAAACCAGCGACCAAAATGATTTGATCATATTGCACGGGAATTTTCTCTTTACCGGAAAGTTCAAGAATTCCTATGTTATCTTTTTTTTGCGCAACTACATAATCATAACGATAATTGAGCGTGTCATAAACAAACTTTGTCAGAAACTTTTCTTGATGCAAAATGGCAAATTTTCCTTTTTTATCCTGTGCGATATAATAATTAGGATTGTAGTGTATTTTTACTTCGTCTAATTGCTTGTATTTTGTTGGAATGACCAATGTACCATTCGCATTCACCAATCCCCAAAAACCATTTCGTTTGACTTTGGCGAGTTTTGCAGATTTTTTCTTTTCAATATAATGTGTAAAGTGAGAAACACTGTCGTATTCCGCTTTTACTTTCACCTTTCCGCTCATGGTTTTAAATCCCCATTTTGAGCCAACTCTGTTGGGAATCAGTATATCATTTTGCGCTATTGACATCGTGCAACTCAACAATATGATAAGTAATGTTATATATTTAATTCTTGACATCGAGTGTAATTTTTTTAGAAGTTTTAACGGTACTTAACTCCGTAGTATATCGATAATAGTGTGAGAATGATTGCGATTTTACAACTTCACCTTTTGGCAAGTTGAAATAGGGAAACAAGTAACTAGTATCGATTTCCGATTTTTCATCCATGACAATTGTACAAATTTCATTGGATCGTTTGTCTATAAAAATATAGGTTGTTAGTTCACGACCATCTTGCATTTTTTTATTCACTAGGGTTGGTGTGCTGTATTCATCACAATCCTCACCTCCATACTCTTTTTTAGCTTTTTTTACTTGAAATGTATCAGCTACAATAGGACCGAGCACTGCTATTCTTAAGTCGCGCATAAAAAGGAATTTATCACTATTTGTATCGTTAGCATCATATAGTTGCAGAAATATTTTCTGTTTGTCATTCCAATATGCAGTAGTTGTATCTTTTCTCACTTCTTCCGTAAAACGGAGTTTTTCAACAGTAGACCTATACTTTGTTTTGTATAAAAAAGTTGCTGTTGCTGGAATTTTTGGTAACTGGCTAATTTCAATATCTTTTAAAAATCGCTCTTCTTCACAGTCATTTTTTTGTGCTTGTACTGCGTTAGAAGTATCCATAAACAGATCAAACTTAGATGTAAGCCATCGTTTGCTTTCCTTCTGATAGCGTATTAATGCCACATCAATTTCAATTCCGTTGTGAACAATAGCGAGTACTTTTTCGTCTTTAGGAATTGCATTCATCAGTCCAAAACTGCGGTACAAGTCTGTAAGTTGATTATTTTGATCACTTTTACCAATCCAAATTTCCATATTTAAAAAGGAAGGTGTTATACTATATTTCTCAGCTTTTTGCCCATAAATAATTTTTTTGTCGCCTGTTTTTGTAAATCCACCCTTTTTAAAAAACGTTGTATACGGCGTCATTTTAAGTGCACCATTTATTTTCGTTAAAACCATATTGTGTTTTGGCATTAATACGATGTCGTTGGATTCATATCGTTCAGAATCTCTTGGTTTATCAAGATGAAACAAGTAATAATCATCATAGAATACTTGATGATATATTAAATCTGAGAAGTGTCTGCGGTAAAAATTAAAGGACTTTTTTGTTTTGGGAATGCCCGTTTCAGCATTTTTGGCAACATGCAAATCTTTTATTGGATAGGTTCTATTTCCAATAGTAACTCGCAAACCTTGTGCCGTTAAGTTTGAACAGAAAAAGAACACAAACACTAAGAAATAGGGTAGTTTTAATGACATTCGTTGAATTTTATAGTGCAAAATAACATTCTCTTACGACACTAAAAACAAAAAGCTTCGAAATTAATTCGAAGCTTTTTGGTGAGATAGGTTTGGTTGTTGTGACGTTTTATTTTGTGGTTTATAGATGTATTATCTATCAAGTAGTAACATTTTTAAATTGACGAATAAATGAATATCGAATAACAAATAAACAAATAAACAAATAACAAATAACGAATAACGAATAACGAATAACGAATAAGCGAATATCGAATAACAAATAAACAAATAAACAAATATCGAATAGTCAAATCGACAAACTAACAAATCAACGAAAAACTACTTCTTATGAATACCGCCTGCTGACGACTTATTTTTTGAAACCGACTCTGGATTTCCATAATAGTTTACATCGCCAGCGCTAGAGCTACTTGCAACGAGTCTGTCAGTTACATTTACAGTAATATCTGAAGCACTACTTGCTGTGGCATTGCAGTTTTTTACGGTTAATTCTCTTGCGTAAATATCGCTTGCGCTGCTTGCGTCGGCTTCAAGCGTTTCGGCAATTCCTGAAATTTTAATCTTTGCAGCACTAGAAGCAGTACATGTAACATTATCTACTTCAATTTCTAGGTCAATATCAGCACTGCTAGAACTTTCTATTTCAATAGATTCTGCAAAAATAACAGACGTTCCGTATACGTCGGCTCCGCTACTACTTTCAATTCTATCAATATTAGGCAAGCTTACACGTACTTTTTTTGATTTGCAACGGCCAATATTTTTTTCAGTATGAATTCTTAATGTACCATTTCTAATATCTGTGGAAATAAGTCCAATAATATTTTCATCGGCTTCTACCTCGATAGAAGTAGTTTCAGACTGTGTAATGTATACATCTAATCCTTCGGAAGCTCTGATAACGGTAAAGTCGTCGTCTACGTCTCTGTCTTCAATAACGACATTTCGGTTTCCTTTAATGCCTGAGTTAAAATTAAATTCGCAAGAAGTGATAAGTAAACTTAAAATTGCAATGGCGATAATTCGTGCTATGGTGATCATAATAGTTAGTGTTTTAAAAATATTTTTTGATGATGATGTTTTAATGTACTGACAAACAATCCAACTACTAAAACTATGATGAGTAGTTTTAGTAGTAAAATGTATGGACTGTGAATTGCTCATTTTTTGATTGATGTTTTTTCAACTACGCTCAGTATGATATATTTTTACCCTGAGCGAAGTCGAAGTGTTGATTGATTGATTGATTGATTTTTTTTATTATCTTACCTAATATCCAGCTTCCTAATTCCCATCAGAAATACTATCCGTAGGAACGTTTCTATCGTTGTCTCTTGTATTTGAGTTATTCGTGTTTTCAGTCTGATTTCTTTTTCGGCGTTTGCGACTTTTTGATTTTGATGGCGGACAATCTAAACATTGTAATTCTTCATTTACAACTTGGTGGTAAAATTCTGCTGATTTACTTGGTAGAATATCGCCAGAATCTCTATGGTTTCTGTGAAATGATTCTGTGTTTTTATGCGGGTAAATAATAGCGCCTTCAGGTAAAAACAATTCAATTACGACTTCTTGATTGTTGTATTTATCGTCTTTATCAAACAAAAAATAACCATCAAGCTTCAATGTATTATTTTCAAATACATGATTGTAGTTGATTCCTTGAGCGCGTTGGCGTGCGTCTTCCTCAGTAAGTCCGTTTGCACTTCGGTTAATGCGAATTCTAGCATTTTCTTTTTGCGTAGATTTCACTATTAGTTGTACTGAGCGTGAGAAAAGTATTTCGTTTCCATTTTCATCATATTCTACTCTGTAGTCGTGTCGATGTCTACTTAGCGAAACTTTAAAATCTTCATTCCTTACCATTTTCACTTTAATGGTATCGTTTTTACTAATTGCTAATTCTGTACTAGATGAAATTGAAATTTCTTTATTTTGATGCAAAGCAGCACTCGAAGCTATATAGGCAACACCTAAACAAGCAGCAATCCATAATACAATTAAGCTTGTTTTAGCTGTGGTTCCGATTGATTTAGAATTTTTTACTAAAATTTTCATTCCCAAAATAAACAATACCAATGCAGGAATTCCAACAGTAAACAAAGCGAGCAATGCTAATATCCATGGTGATGTTTGATTTAAAATACCCAAGTCTTCATAATTGAAGAAATCTCTCCCTTCAAAAAAATCAATACTAAAGAAGCCAAAACCAAGTGCAGACATGATTACGCTAATTAAAATAGAAGCTGCTGCAATGATGAAAATAACTCCAAAAAACTTACCAAATATCTTTAAAAAGGTTTCTATAATATGTCCTATGGAATCAAAAAAGGAAGATGCGCCTTTTTTGGCTTTTTGTCCAACTTCTTCAAAATTTACATCTTGTAAAGTTTCATGAACATCATCAAGCCCTTCTTTTATCTTTTTTTCTATATTGCTGATGTTCGCGGGCTTTCCCGCCATTGCTAGTTTTTCACTTGTTGTGGTTGCTTTCGGAATAATTACCCATAAAATAAAATAGACAAGTACGGGCGATCCAACTCCAGCAAAAGCTATAATAATAGCAAACAAACGAACCCATAAGGTATCTAGTCCAAAATACTGAGCAAACCCTGCACATACACCTGCAATAGTTCTGTTGTCATAATCTCGGTATAACTTTCGAGTCGATTCTGCTCCAGTTCCTGTTTGATTATTAGAAGTTGAAGTTGTTTTTGGTTCATCTTCAAAGATTTCGTCATCTACGAGATAATCTTCAGGTTGCCCCATGATGTCAATGACTTCTTGTACTTCTTTCATGCCAACTACTTGTCGGTCCGTCTTTAAACGTTCTGCAAAAAGTTCGGCAACTCTAGCTTCAATATCGGCAAGAATTTCGTCTCTTCCTTGCGAGTCTGTAAATGAACGTTTTATGGCGTTCAAATAACGCTGCAAGTTTTTATATGCGTCTTCATCAATATGAAAAAACATATTTGCTAAATTTATATTGATTGTCTTATTCATTGTTAGTATTTTTTTGTCGTGTTACGAGTGATACAGCTTTTTGTAAATTGTCCCAAGTAGTATTCAGTTCTTTAAGAAATAAGCGTCCAGTTTCGGTAAGCCCATAATATTTTCTTGGTGGTCCGGAAGTCGATTCTTCCCAGCGATAACTCAATAAACCTGCATTTTTTAGTCTTGTTAGTAGGGGATAAATAGTTCCTTCTACAACAAGCATTTTTGCGTCTTTAAGCGTTCCAAGTATTTCTGCAACATACGCATCTTGATCTTTTAAGATGGATAAAATACAATACTCTAACACGCCTTTACGCATTTGCGCTTTTGTGTTCTCTATCTTCATGTTTTCATGTGTCTTTTAATGTTTCTGTTCGTTTTTTGATTGATGATGATTGATGATTTACACTGAACCTAGTCGAAGTGTGATTGATGATTTTGCACCAAGCCTAGCCAAAGTGTAATGTTGTTTTTATTTGATGAACTTGTACGTAAATGGATAGCGATAACGTTCACCTTCATTTGCTTTCATTGCTGCCACAATGGTATACGTAATATTTACTGCAAAAAATAATAATGCGCCTAATGCTACAATAACTCCAATAATAGAAAATCCGAAAATATGTGCTCCTTCTTCAATATTGATTGAATTATGATTGAACCAGAAAATATCCCAAGTATCTAAATGCTTTACGCCAAATGCAAACAAAAATGGAATACTCAACATGGTAGCTGCAATTTTGTAACAAAGCAAACTCAATTGAAAATTTAGTACTTCTTTTCCGTGATGATCTACATAGTCAGAATCTTTTTTGTACATCGACCACAAAATGATAGGAAGTATAAAATTTCCGAAAGGAAAAAAGTATTTACTAAACGAAGCTACATGTAAAACAGTAGCCACATTTTTGTCGTGATTTGTTAGAGTTGATTCCATAACCTATTAT
This sequence comes from Kordia sp., assembly GCF_045105435.1. Lineage (GTDB taxonomy): Bacteria > Bacteroidota > Bacteroidia > Flavobacteriales > Flavobacteriaceae > Kordia. The sequence goes on from NZ_JBGCDL010000118.1 coordinate 11,745, forward strand.
TTTCTTATGCAAATATATGGTTTAAAAAAGGTATTATGCAAAACATAGTACTAAAAATTAACAAAAAATTAACAATTTGAATGTTTACTGTTTAAAGAGTTGATTTAGATTTAAAGTATTGTTAATAAGTAGTTTAAATGTTTTTTTTGACAACTAAAAAGTGAATTTTAGCATGCTGGTGTTAAAATAATTTCCTAATTAAGAAAAACGATAAACGCTTAATTTTTGAATGAATCAAGAATGTAAAATCGTAGCCTAAAGGCAAAATTATCATAAATATATAGAATTTATAAAGCAAACAGATGTCATTATTTAAGATGGTATTTGTGTGATGGATTCTTCAGATAGTGTTGACAATTCATACTATAATTCTTATACGCTTGTATACTAACTTTTTAAACTAAAAATTAAAAAAAAGTGCAATACATGTGCTAACGAAATAGATAAGCGAGTTGATCTCTTTATTTTTTCACAATCACTCAAATTTCTTTGTGCGCATAACTTATTTTTTCGTAATTTGCTATGCGTGCATAAAATATAATTCATGAGACTGACTCCATCCAAAATCAACAAATTTGTATTATTCAAACTTCCATCGGCATACTTTTCGGGTGTGCGATTAAAAGAAATTACCCGAGAAGCGGCAACAGTAACTGTAAAACATCGTTGGATTAATCAAAATCCGTTTAAATCACTGTATTGGGCTACACAAGGAATGGCTTCTGAGTTGGCAACTGGTGTATTGGTGATTCAAGAAATAGAAAACGCAGGAGAAAAAATTTCGATGTTGGTACGATCGCAAAAAGGAACATTCACAAAAAAAGCTACAGGACGCATTCGTTTTATTTGTAACGATGGACTTAAAGTGAAAGCAGCTATTGAAACCGCCGTAAAAACAGGAGAAGGACAAAGTTTAACGCTATATGCAGAAGGTTTTGACGAATCGGGTGAAAGTGTCTCAAATTTCGAATACGAATGGGGAATTAAGCTCCGAAAGAAAAAATAAGTAGTTTGTAACAAATTGTATTTATTCTCATCTAATAGTCTGTAATCAAACATTACACTTGGTTACTTTAAAAGCCAACGACAACCAACACAGCAACAACAACTGTAGCAAACCCGTTGAGTATTTCTGAAGAAAATCTGGAAACAGCACATATAAACATGTATCCAAACCCAGAATGGAATGGTATACATAAAAACCAAAGAACCATTAACTGCGCTTGAAATAAGAACGCTTGATGGGCGACTTGTACAACACGAACTTACACAAACGAGCAACAATCAATACGAACTGAATCTTTCAAAAATTGCCACAGGAATGTATCTTGTAAGTACGGTTACAAACGCACGTAGGACAATTAGTGAAATTGTTAAAAGGTGATGACTTTACTGTTAAAGTTTTGTTGAAGAAGTGTAAACATAAATTTTTTTTACTACATTTATAAAGCTAAAAAAAACGCCTATACACGAAAACTACGCTAAAAAATTTTAACCTAAACCCTCGTTAAATATGGCAAGAGCGATGTTTGATTACACTAAAACTATACTCAAAAAAGTAAGTTTTGATCCATCACTGTTTTGTAAAGAATTAGAAAAAGCTTTGCAACGATTGCTGCCTCACGAAATAGAAGAATTGAAAATTTGGATCAATTCTCTCGTTACAGCAAATCCACAATTAGATCAATGTTTAATTTATTTAAAACCATAAAAAAAGCCGCGATACGTCGCGGCTTTTTTAGTATATCTATTTTCACTATTGCTGTACAGGACTAATAATTTGTACATTATGAAAAGCAATAGCTCCGCGTACAATTCCCATAATTACACCGCGTAAGGCTTCTATAATCTGCATTTTTAATTCGCTTTTATGAAATAGCAAACTCACTTCTCGCGCAGGTCTTGGTTCTTTAAAATGACGTAAATATTTACGTTCAGATTCTTTAATATCTAACGTATGTAAATAGGGAAGTAGCGTCATGCCCAAATCTTCATTCGATAATTTAATCAAAGTTTCAAAGCTTCCACTTTCTAGCTGAAAATGATCGTCTACAGCGTTTTTAGGCACTTTGCAAAGGTTAATAACGCCATCTCTAAAGCAATGTCCATCTTCTAATAATAATATATCGTCAATATCTAAATCGGCTGTTTCAAGCTCTTTTTTATCAAATAAACGATGATTTTCAGTAGTATATCCAACAAATGGTTCGTAATACAATACGCGTTCTTTAATTTGATCGTACCCAAGTGGCGTTGCAGCAATTGCGGCGTCTAAATGTCCTTCGTTCAGTCTTTTAATGATGGTTTCTGTAGTTAACTCTTCAATTTTTAAATTTACTTTCGGATACTTCTTAATAAACGTTTTCAAAAACATGGGCAATAAAGTTGGCATAATTGTCGGAATAATTCCCAACCTAAATTCGCCACCAATAAAACCTTTTTGCTGATCTACAATATCTTGCATTCTCCCAGATTCATTGACAATATTGCGTGCCTGATCTACTATTTTTCTACCGATTTCCGTGAGTTGAATTGGTTTCTTACTTCTATCAAAAATCTGAATCTCTAATTCATCTTCTAATTTTTGTATTTGCATGCTCAAAGTAGGTTGCGTTACAAATGACTTCTGCGCGGCAAGGGTGAAATTTTGGTGTTCGGCTACAGCCAAAACATATTGTAATTGTGTAATTGTCATTGTTGTTATCAATTTAAGTGATAAAAATATAAAAACTATCAATAAAACTTATATTAAATTTCGTTAAATATGAAAGAATATTGTTTAAATAAAAAGTGAGTATGTAATTGGTTGATTACTAGTTATTTCTTGTTTGTAAATGTTTATTGTGTATTCAATTTTAAACGACTATAAAAGCAAAAAGCGATCAAATATAGTGATCGCTTTTCCTTTATGTAATACTTAGAATCTAACTAAAGAACAATTTTTAAGTTGACATCAGTATCACTTACTGTAAACTTCGATGGTCCAAATTCTGGTGGTCCGTAACTCATAGGATTGTTTGACGTTCCATAATCTTCTAAAGGCATTCTACCTTCGTCAAAATCCATTTGTCCATTGTTATTTTCGTCATGAATGCTAATAATTGCGTATTCCCCTTTTGGTACATTTGTAAACGTAACCTTTACTTTATTGCCTTCAATTTTGCTACTTGTTGCTTTCACAGGATCCGTTTTCATAAATGTACTTTCCGTATATAAGGCAAATAATACTTGTCCGTTGTTGTTTTTAAGTTTATCAACAGTTACGGTAATAGTAGCACCTTCTTCGGAAGCTATTTGTGCTGTTGTTGTAAAAATTCCTGTAAAGAAAACTGCGATTAAGAGTAAATTTTTCATAATTGTGATTGTTTATTGATTAATGATTTGTTTTTTATTCAATAACACTGAGCGGAGTCGAAGTGTTGTTTGATGATTCAAAAGTGCATAGAAAACGGAAGAGTGCATAAAAAAAGATACCTAACTGTAATTTTTGATGGATGAATTGTAAAAAAATGAAGAAAATTGCTTTTTTGGGAACTTTTTTAAATGACACAGCGTCTATATATATAGTAGCACATAGAAGTATGATGATATGAAAGCGTCACGGTTTTTTAGGTTACCAAATTATATTTAAGACTTACATATCACGTATTTACATTGTCGTTAGTTATTGATTTAGGTTAGCAAACTCCGTTGGAAAGCGGAGTTTTTTTGTGAAAAGTAGAGAAATGTTATGAAAAAAGCGATCCTAAGATCGCCTTGTGTATGCTATTAATGTGTGATTTTGTGTTTAGTTTGCACACATCCAACCGCCAACACATCTACCTCCTGGACAATCACTGTCGCGTGTACAAAATGGCGGATAATTTCCTCCTGCAATTGTTTTTTGTTTAGACTTCTCAATTAATTTAGTTCCTGAAATGTTTTCAATGTTTTTTAACATAATGTGTGTTATTTAGTAATTTATGATTAGAAATGTAAGTTAAAGAATTTAATAATCAGCTATTTACAGTAAAACCGTAATTTTAGTAAGAATAATTAGTATTTTTTTATCGACATATATTTTACAATTCATAAATCACGAGATAGATTCTTTTTTTAATCCATGTTTTATATTCAACTTCAAAGTAATATTTAACTTAAAATGATATAATTATGAAAAAAAAGAAGCTAAATCACTTGAATTTAAACAAGAAAACCATTTCTAAATTTGACAAAGATTCAGTAAATGGTGGTGCAACTTTATGGTGTGTAACTAACTTTTCGTGTCCTTCTGGTTTGCCGTGCGATGTTATTATTTCCGTAGCAAACGGAACTGATGGCGATTGTGTACAAACTTGGGGAGATCCTGGTTGCATTACAGGAATTGATGCTATTTGTAAGCAATAGTAACTTACGAGCGGACTTCGGTTCGCTTTTTTTGTTTATGATAATGGCAAATCAAATTGTATATGTATAATCTTTGTTTTACTTTTATAGAAAATAATAGGAAGCTATTATAAGAAAGTTTTTCTCTCCCCTTTCTAAATATATTTTACCAATTAAAAAGAACAAGTTGGCAGTACTGTCGCTTAGGATAAGAATACAATACATTAAACAAGAAATAATGATAAAAAACACTTTATTTTTTCTAGCAATTTTCACTTCACTATTTACAATGCAAGCTCAAGAAGATCCTTATCTATGGTTAGAAGATGTCGAGAGCGAAAAATCACTAGAATTTGTTAACAAGCAAAATAAAATCACAGAGGATAAATTAAGTCGTACTCCTGAATATCAAGATATTTATGAAAAATCATTAGAAAGATATAATTCTAAAGATCGCATTGTGTATCCTTCAACCTATGGTGAGTATGTTTATAATTTTTGGAAAGATGAAAAACATGTAAGAGGTATATGGAGAAGAAGTTTAAAGTCAAAATACATGGACGGAAATCCATCATGGGAAACGCTCCTAGATTTAGATGAAATGTCTAAAACTGATGGTGTAAAATGGGTTTACGAAGGTGCGCGTGGTTTATATCCAAATTATAATATATTTCTTGTTAGCTTCTCAAAAGGTGGTAGTGATGCAACTATTGAAAGAGAATTTGATGTGAATACAAAGACATTTGTAGAAGATGGTTTTTATATTCCAGAATCTAAGAGTCGTGAAAGTTATGTGGACGAAAATACGCTGATTATATCTTCCGATTTTGGAGAAAACACATTGACCACTTCCGGATATCCAAGACAAGTTAGACTATGGAAAAGAGGAACATTATTAAAAGATGCGACACTTCTATATGAAGGTGAAGTAGATGACATCATAGTATCAGGGTATGTACTTCGCGACAAGAAAACCAAGTATATAGGTGTTGTATGTTATACTTCTAGTACTGATATTTCTAATTTTTTATTTGTTGGTAATCAACAAATAAAATTGGACATTCCAAGTGATACCTATCCCGAAAATCTGATAAACAATCAGTTAGTTCTAAAATTACAATCAGATTGGAACGTAAATAATAAAATTTACAAACAAGGTTCACTAATCAGCTTAAACTTTACGGAATTACTAAAAGGAAACAAACAGATTCAATTAATTATTGAACCAGATGAATCATCGAGTATAGAAGAAGTTTTAAAAACAAAAAATAAACTTCTCATAAACTTACTTCACAATGTAAATAGTGAATTGTACATATATGCTTATGTAAATAATAAATGGATACGTGAAAAAGTGAAGGCGCCTGATTATGGTAGAATTTCCATTACCAATATGAATACATTATCTGACGAATATTTTTTCACATATAGCAACTTTCTTACACCAACTACGTTGTACATTGCAAATGCGCAAACCAACACATTCAAACCTTTCAAATCGCTTAGACCCTTTTTTGATGGTGACAAATACAAAGTAAATCAATACATGTCAACATCAAAAGATGGCACACAAATACCTTATTTTGTAGTAGCTGCTAAAGACATGAAAACAGATGGAACTAATCCTACGCTTTTATATGCTTATGGCGGATTTGAAATATCTATGAAACCATTTTATTCTGCTACTTACGGAACGGCATGGTTAGATAATGGAGGTGTATTTGTGCTTGCCAATATTCGTGGAGGAGGCGAATTTGGCCCAAAATGGCATCAAGCTGGATTGAAAGAAAAACGACAAAATGTTTTTGATGATTTTCATTCTGTAGCAGAAGACTTGATTGCAAAAAATATAACGTCACCAAAACATTTAGGCATTTCAGGAGGAAGCAACGGTGGATTATTAGTTGGTGTAGCCTTTACGCAACGACCTGATTTATATAATGCAGTCGTTTGCCAAGTTCCATTATTAGATATGAAACGCTATAACAAGTTACTAGCTGGTGCTAGTTGGGTGGGAGAATATGGAAATCCAGATATTCCAGAAGAATGGGATTATATTAAAAAATATTCTCCATATCATAACCTAAAAAAGAATGTTGAATATCCTGAAGTCTTCTTTTATACGTCAACTCGTGATGATCGTGTACATCCAGCGCATGCTAGAAAAATGGCAGCAAAAATGATGGATATGGGCTATCCAGTTTATTATTATGAAAACATTGAAGGAGGTCATGGAGGCACCTCAACAAATGAGCAAAGTGCAAAATCTACTGCGATGCGATTTTCATATTTATTAATGAAATTAAAGTAGTGGGCGTATTGAAAGAATTGCCATTAAATATGCCTCTTTCATGACAAATATCTAATAATGGATCGATTTGAGTTGAATGATTATTTTGAGCGCACACTTGAAAAGTGAACCCTAAAAAAACAAGGTAGAAATTAAAATTAGTCTATGTAAAATTTAGTTGTCAAGTATAAAGCTTAAAATTTACACCAACCCACGAGCCTTCATCTCCAAATACTTATTAATAGCATCAATTGTCAAATTCTCTGGAGTCGTGAGAATAGAATGAATTCCGTATTTTTTGAGTTCGTTGACAATCAAGCGTTTTTCGAAGGAGAATTTTTCAGCAATCACCTTGTCATACGCTTCTTGAATGGTGGCTGCATCGTTTTCAATAAGCTGGTTCAGTTCCGTGTTTTTAAAGAAAACCACGACTAATAAATGACTTTTGGCAATTCCTTTTAAATACGGCAATTGTCGGTTGAGCGCTTCTACCGTTTCAAAGTTTGTATACAATAATAGCAAACTACGGTGTTTTATATTTTGCTTGATATTTGCGTACAATCTCCCAAAATCAGATTCGTAAAAGTCCGTTTTTACATTATACAACGCTTCTAAGATGAGGTTCATTTGTGAACTTCGCTTTTCCGCAATCACCATATTATCTACCTTTTTTGAAAAGCTGAACATGCCGGCTTTGTCTTGCTTTTTCAACACAACATTACTCATCACCAACGTTGCGTTGATGGCATAATCGAGCAGACTCAATTCATCAAAAGGCATTTTCATCATACGCCCTTTATCAATCACAGAATACCCAGGTTGCGATTTCTCGTCTTGGTACTGATTCACCATCAACTGTCGCTGTTTTGCCGTTGCTTTCCAGTTAATAGTACGCAAATCGTCTCCAATTACATATTCTTTAATCTGTTCAAACTCCATTGTATGTCCGAT
>NZ_JBGCDL010000119.1:0-6787 GCF_045105435.1 Kordia sp.
GACCGTACAAATTATACACGGAACGTTGTGCATAATGCAGATGAAGAATTAAAATGTTAGATTTTATATTCAAACAGATACCTTACATCTTTAGCTTTAAAAAGCAAATTTTGATCGGCACCTTTTTAGGAGGTATAACAGCATTTATAATGATTGCTCTTCAACCTTTTGGCACCTATGAATTTGAGTCTAATCATAAGTATTTTATATTTTCTGGCTTCGGTATAATAATTTTTTTCACTTATTTATTTTGTGGAAGAATGGAAAACCTGTTCTACAATTCTAAAAACAAGAGATGGGAAATTGGATATGAGATTGTTTTCTTTATTGGATTTACGTTTCTTTCTAGTTTATCAATTCATTTCTATAATCAAATCTTTCTGAATGATCTTCTTAGCCACGATTTTCTCGTGTTTGAATATATAAAACATGGTATTTGGTTTTTTTGGCACTCTATAATACCCGTAATATTGCTCCTTCTTCCTTTTTATGTCTACTTCAGAAATAGATTTGGAGAATTGATTACCTCTGAACATCTAAGTGAAATCGAGTTCTTTGGGTTAAATAAAGGTGAAAAAGTAATGATTCAAAAAACTTCCGTGTTATTTGTAAAAGCATCTGAAAATTATGTAGAAATTTTTTATTCAAAGAACAAGACAATACAGTATGAAACATTCAGAAATACACTATCAGCCATCAACATACAGGCGTCATTTCTACACCAATGTCATCGGTCTTACCTAGTAAATCTTACCACAATAAAAAATGTAAAAGGAAATTCCCAAAATGCAAAAATAGAATTTCATTATCATGGTCTAAATATTCCTTTATCAAAGTCTTACTACAATTCTATAAAATCAGCTTTATGAATTTAGCCCATATATTATTATTTCGTCCTAAAAGATTAGCAATCCATCAATAAGAATATCCATTTGTCACTATTTCTTTTATCACTTTAATTTCCTGACTTTATTTGAAGAATCATTCAATAATCTAGGATAATTATAAACCGGACAGATGCAAAAAAATCAAGTTAAATACCAAGTTTTAGTATCAGTAATGCTAATTAGTATTCTAATCTCTTGTAAGCCATTGGGCAAAAAATCCATCCACAAAAAAATCGAAAAGCAGACAAGCGAAATCTTCGATGATTTAGTAGAAATCAGAAGAGATTTCCACAGCTATCCCGAATTGGCTGGAAATGAAAAAAGAACCTCTAAAATCATTGCTGAATATTTAACGAATTTAGGATTAGAAGTAAAAACGGATGCCACAGGTTATGGCGTCGTTGGAATCCTGAAAGGTGGTAAAGAAGGAAAAAGTATAGCTTGGCGAGCTGATATGGATGCTCTACCAAATGATCTTCCTGACGAAGTACCATATAAATCAGAAAATAAAGGAATACAACACGGTTGCGGTCACGATGTTCATATGGCAATCGGACTTGGAATAGCCACAGTATTGGCTAAAAATAAAGAATCAATTAAGGGTACAGTATATTTTATATTTCAACCTGAAGAAGAAACTTTTGTTGGTGCGAAAAATATAGTTAACAGTCGCTTATACTCAGAGCTGAATATAGAAGAAATATATGCATTGCATGTAACTGCTTTTCCAGTAGGTAAAATAATGGTTAAACCAAACGAGTTATATGCTTATCAAAAAATTATGCAGATTAAATTTAACAGTGAATTGTCAAAAGAAGATGCAGCAGAGATACACCATCAAATAAGGAGTGAAACTTTACGAAAAAAAGACGAATCTAGACCTTGGGAATTTTCAAAAGCATTTGATACTATAGGTGGATTGGGAGACTCTAATACTATTTTCAAAGACTATCTATTTGTAGACGAACGTTTTTTTATAGAAGAAGACACTAATGGACTTACTATAATAACTGAAGTCTACGAAACTAACAAGTCGAATACACACGATATCTTACCTAAAATTAAGGAGATAATTAGTAAATCAGAATACAAAGACAAATTCATCTCGATGTCTTTTATTCAAGAGAATCCAACAGTGTTAAATCATAAATTATTAACTAAGAACGCAATTAACACTCTGACTGAAGTTTATGGCAATAACTCTGTTACAATAAGCTATGGACAAATTCCATATTTCAATGATGACTTCATTTATTTTCAACAAAAAACGTCTGGCGTATATTTTCTATTAGGTGGCTCAAATCTTGGAAAAGGAATAATTTCAATGAACCACGCACCAAATTTTGGAGTTGACGAGGAATGCATAAAAATAGGAGTGAAATCCTTTTCATCATTAATTCTAGAAAGAACAAATGGTGAATAAAGCACTATGCACAACAAAACCTATAAACAATACGGGCTTGGCTGCTTAAGATATAAACCCGGAATATCAAAAAACACCGCCAAATCTTTTGGATTTGGCATTAAATAAAAAAGAAAAAGCAAAACAAAAAGGTTTGGCTAATTGCGTGGCGGAATGTAAGTGCTAACTTGCCCCCGTACTGTTCATAGCTCAACCGTTGGTAGCCATTTGATGGAGACATTGAGGAGAAAATCAACGGTTCAGAAAAAGAAAAGTCGAAGTAAAAAGACGATTAAAGCCACTCACTTAAAAAGAGATTGGATCGAGATTAGTAAGCAAAATGTGGAAATAGGATGGTTATCAACGGGGGATAAACCCCAATCCACTGCGGGATAGCAGAAATTTTATTAATTTTAGTTATGAAAAATTTACTTTTTATTTTTGTGCTAATTAGTTCATTTACTTATGCAGTAGAATCTGATGATACTGTTAGTTTGAGTGCTCCTCACACGTTGTGTGTTTATTATGAAGGAGGATCGAAATGTGTCACTTTCGAGGATCCAAAATGTGATGGAGATATGTGCTTTACTGGAGTCCAAACGAGATAAATTGATGCACTAACTAAAAGGGTTGGTAGGTCGTATTTAAAAAAAAATCTACCAACCCTACTTTTAAATTAACTTTTTAAAAAATCATAATATTATGAACAAATTTTTCATATTGATGCTTTTTACAGCAAATTTTATCTATTCACAAACAAGTAGCTTAGGACTAATTTCTTACGAAAGAAAAGAGAGCGTCATTTTTCCTAAAGCAAGAGAATATAAATTACACTTTGATAGTAACTTCTCCTTTCTCGAAGAAATTTATTCAAAAGAAGATTATGAGAATCGCAATAAAAACGCACCAAAATTTATACAAGAAATCTACAATATAGGTCCTGATTTCGAAAACATTTACTACTTTTTTGATTTGACAAATGACAATTTCTATTTCAAATCATTTTTACTATTGGAATATGCAGTTGCAGAGGATTACTTAAGATTTGAGTGGGAAATAAAAAGTGAGACAAAAACTATATTAGGATATGAGTGTCAGCGTGCAACAAGTAAAGTTTTTAGAGGTAGAAATTATGAGGCTTGGTTTGCGAGTAAAATACCTATACCATTTGGTCCTTGGAAAGCTAATGGGCTTCCTGGAATAATTCTCGAATTATATGATTCAGATAAGTTAATTCACTTTAAAGCTAATGAGATTTCTCTTAATAATAAGAGTGAGGTTGATTTTGAGCAATTAAAACAAAGGATAATTACTGAAAAACCACTATCTATAGAGAAATATGTGTTGCTGAAAAACAAACTTAGTAAAGAATTTGTGTCTCGAATAGAATCTAGGCTTCCGAAAAGTATGGGCAGCATAACATCTCAAAGTAAAACAGAAATAGAAATGTTTGAAGAAAATCTAAATTAAAAGTATCAAATTTACATTTTTGTGAAAAAAAATGACATGTATTTTTTTAAAATCTATAAAAAGAAAAGCATTAAACTCCCGTATATTATTACGGCACTTATTTTATTTTTCTTTTCATACTCTAATGCTCAAAAAAAAGTTGTTGGAACTATAAAAAATAGCTCTAATCTTTTTGCATCTAATGTGAGTATAGTTGCAAAGGATTCAGTGAATATCATTTCGTACACTTTCTCAGATGAAAATGGTAGGTACAGTATTGATTTACACGATAAAACAACAATGCTAATTTATTCATCTCTTGGTTATAAATCTAAAGATGTTTTAATTGTGCCAAAAAAAATCAAAGACACCCTTGAAATTAATATAGTATTAGAAGAAAATCCTTTTGAACTTCAAGAAGTAATCATTAGTGAGAAAATCCCTCTAAAACAAAAAAATGACACCATAGTTTTTGATGCCAATTTTTATTCCAGAGGTACAGAAGAAGTTGTAGAGGATTTGTTAAGAAATATTCCTGGTTTGAATATTGACCAAAATGGCACCATCAAAGTAGGTAATCGTGAGGTTGAAAAAGTAATGGTTGATGGCGATGATTTTTTTGAACGCGGGTATAAAGTGCTTACCAAAAACATGCCCGCACAACCTATAGATAAGATAGAGTTATTGCAAAACTATTCCAACAATCGTTTATTAAAAGGAGTAGAAGAAAGTAATAAAGTAGCCTTAAATCTAAAATTATACGAAAAATCTAAACGCATTTGGTTTGGCAACTTAAAGCCTAGTTTTGGTAATAATGGGTTTTATGAACTTAAAGGAAACTTGATGAATTTTGGTAAGAAAAACAAGTATTATTTCTTGAATAATTTAAACAATATAGGCAATGATGCTACAGGCGATATTAATCACTTAATTCGCCCTTCCCGTTTTGATGAGCCTGCGAGTATAGGTGATAATCAAAGTGTAAACTCATTGTTAAATCTATCACCTAATAATCTCAATTTTAAAGAAAGTAGAACCAACTTTAATAATGCAGAACTGGTTTCGCTAAATGCTATATTCAACCCAACAAAAAAACTTAAAGTTAAAACACTTGGATTTTTTAATTGGGATGAAACGGACTTTTTTAGAAATTCTACCAACATTGTAGATGTTAATGGTACAAACTTTACAAATACAGAAGATTTTCAATTACAAAACAACAAACGCATTGCTTTTGGAAAATTAGATGTTATCTACAACATCTCTAAAACAAAAATGTTAGAAGCCACAACTAAGTATAACAATGGCGATTTTAACGACAATTCCAATTTACTTTTTAACGGTAATTCTACCATAGAAAACTTACAACATCAAAACACACTTTTTGATCAAAAAATAAGCTATTCCAATAAATTTAAAGATAAAAAAGTGTTCTTATTAACAGGACGTTTTATAGATGAAAAAACACCTCAAAACTATGCTATTAACCAATTCTTTTACCAAGATTTATTCCCTACAAATACTACAGCTAATAATGTAAACCAGCAAAACAATAACCATATGCAGTTTGCGGGGGCAAATGCACATTTGTTAGACCGTAAAGACAATGGACACTTATTGGAACTACAGTTAGGGAATGAATTTAGAAAAGATAGATTAGAAAGTACATTCTCACTTTTAGAAAATAACACCATTTTAGAACAACCAAACGGTTATCAAAACCAAACTAATTATCAAGTCAACGATTTGTACCTTAAAAGTAAATATCGTTTAAAAATTAAAGATTTTGAGCTTACAGGAAAATTAAACTTTCATCAACTTTTTAATCAATTAGAAAATAATAATCTAAGTAGTAAACAAAATTCGTTTTTTGTTAATCCAAGTTTGGGCTTTGATTGGGAAATAAATGATAGTAGTAAAATTATATCTTCCTATTCTTACAGTACAACAAATGCGAAAGCTTTAGATGTGTTTAGCAATTTTGTGTTAACGGGATTTCGATCGTTTTCTAAAGGCACAGGGGGTTTTAATCAATTAGATGCTTCAAATTTGGTTTTTAACTATCAGTTAGGGAGTTGGAGCGATAGGTTTTTTGCCAACACATTTATCGTTTACAGCAAAAATCACGATTTCTTTTCAACAAATACATTAATAGAACAAAATTACACACAGTCTGAAAAAATTCTAATTAAAGACCGTGAATTTATAAGTGCAAACACTAAACTAGATTATTACTTCAAGTTTATTTCATCTAACTTAAAATTAGATTTGGGGTATGTGAAAAGTGAATTTAAAAACATTGTAAATAATTCAGACTTGCGTAAAGTAACATCATACAACTATAATTATGGTTTAGAATTGCGCTCAGGGTTTAACGGCATTTTTAACTATCATATCGGAACTAAGTGGAATACTACGGAAATAGAAACAACCATAAATAATTCCTTTACAGATAACGTAAGTTTTTTAGATTTATCGTTAGTGTTCAATGATAAGTTTAATGTTCAATTACAGTCTGAGCGTTATTTCTTTGGGAACTTGAAAACCGATAACACCTACTATTTTTTAGATTTTGATGCTCGATATAAACTCATTGAAAACAAGCTAATGTTGGGAATTACTGGCAAAAACCTTTTCAATACTAAAAGGTTTAGGAATTTCTCAATTAGTGATATTGGAACATCAACAACCGAGTATAGACTCTTACCAAGATTTGTGCTCTTAAAAATGGAATATAGGTTTTGATATTATGGATATAAATAACGGCTACCAACAATCTGTATAATTAATGGCTATAAAGTGCCTATTTTAAAAATTAAGCTCTTTTAATTAAGTTTATTGTTTTACAAAAGTTATAAAATTTTAATACGCCACTAACCATACAGGGTAACGTTGGTAGCCATTTGAAACATGAACTTTCCTGAAATAGGTTGACTAAAAATTAATCACTTAATGATAGTCACTTATGAAACAACAAAATGAACACTGGCGAAAAAAAAGCTACCAAAAAGCAACCTTAGAAACCAAACTTTTAGTCGTCGACCAAATT
>NZ_JBGCDL010000120.1:0-7301 GCF_045105435.1 Kordia sp.
GTTGTGTAGGACTTGCCGCTGCAAAGATAAAATGTTTTTACATTTAAGCAATGATTTTTTAAACTGATTTTTATGAATTACCTTGCCAGAAACAAAGTAAGTCGATGAAATTTTATAAGCTATTCATAATCACATTTTTAAGTTTGAGTATTTTTTCTTGCGGAGGTGAAAAAAAATCAACTGCACCTAAGTTTTCTATGAAAATTGACGGAAAAACGAACAAATTCCAACTAAATGCTACTTTAAAAGCAACAGTTTCTAATAAAAGTCAGCAAACAATTTCGGATGTTGCGTATACGATAAACGATCAAAAGTTGACAAATTCGAGTTCAAATCCACTTGTGCTAGAAACTACAATTCCTTCTTCTTTCCTACTCGGAGAACATATTTTTAAAGCAACTATTATGTATGGTGAAGGAAAAACGGAAACTACACAAAAGAATGTAACCATTTTATCGAATCATAAACCTAAAATTTACACGTATAAAATCATCAATACGTATCCACACGATACTAAAGCGTATACGCAAGGTTTGGAGTTTTACAGAGATACACTTTTTGAAAGTACGGGACAATTTAACGAATCTTCTTTGCGAAAGGTGAATTATAAAACAGGTGAAGTGTATCAAAAAATTGATTTGGAACGCAAGTATTTTGGCGAAGGAATGACGGTTTTGAATGATAAATTATATATGCTTACTTGGAAAGCAAATACTGGTTTTGTGTATAATCCGGATAATTTAGAACGTTTGAGTACGTTTTCATACCAGAAAAGTAAACAAGGTTGGGGATTGTGTTCAGATGGAGAAAAATTTTATAAGAGTGATGGAACTGAGAAAATCTGGATTTTAGATGCCGAAACTTTAAAAGAACAATATGCGATTCAAGTATGTGATAATAAACGTTCGTATGTAAAATCGAATGAATTGGAATATATTAATGGAAAAATTTATGCAAATAGCTATCAGAATCCGAGTGTCATGATCATTAATCCGAAAAATGGCGCACTAGAAGGTATTATTGATTTTAGAGGTTTAAAAGAGAAAACAACAGTGTTACCAACTACCGATGTTTTTAATGGTATTGCATATAATCCGAAAACGAAAACCTATTTTGTAACAGGTAAATACTGGAATAAAATGTTTGAGGTGGAGATTATGGAGAAGTAGTTTTTTAGACTCGCTTCGCTTACGCTCTTAGACTTGCTTTGCTTTTAGACCGCTATCGCTTTTAGATCGGCTTCGCCTCTTAGATCGCTATCGCTCTTGGTATTTTGGTGAAATATGTAAACTTGTGTCTTGGATAGTTTGTCACATTGAGCGGAGTCGAAATGTTGGTTCTTGAGAAACATACTAATTCCTAAGACCTAATACCTTTTATTTACAATTTCTCAACCTCAACTTCCCATGAAATTTCATAGGTTTTGTTTGGTGATAAAGTCTGCAACCCAATTCCATTATTAAAACTATTTGAAAGTCCAACTGTGGGCTCAATAGCAATGATGCTTTTGTCTTTTGGGGTGTAAAATTGCACATAGTTTTTAGGCGCTGAACCTTTTATCTTTATTTGATATGTTGGCGTTGTAAATCCGATTTCATCATTCAACAATTTATATGCAGTGTCAAATGGATGGTTTTTTAATTGGAAAGGCATTCTAAGTTCATGCAGCTTTGTTCCATCGGTAATGCTTCTATCGTCAGTTGTAGTGTATTCTTCTTCACAGTTAAAATTGATTGTACTTTCGTATAAGTTTTCAGAATTAAAATACGGATGCCAACCAATGGTAAACGGAAATGTTTTTGTTCCAGTATTGAGAACTTTTATAAAAACATTTACTGATGTTTCGGTGAGTTTATACGTAAGGAAAAAATCAAACGGAAATGGAAATCCTTGTAAAGAACCATCATGTATATACTGAAACGTTATGCTTGCAGCACTTGAAGTAACTTGCTTGTCAAACACTTCAAATTTTCTAGTGTATAACAATCCGTGGATTGCATTGTTCTTTTCGACTTCATTGCATGGAATTTGATACGTTTCTCCTTCAAAAGTATAGGTTCCGTCTTCAATTCTATTCGCGAAAGGAAATAAAATCGCTGATGCGGATGAATTCTTATATGGGAAATTCTTGTATTCAGAAATAATTCTTCTGTCATTCACTTTTACATCATACAATCGTGCGCCTTCACTTATGTTTATACAAGCAGACACTTTGTTGTTTTCACTTGAAATTTCTATGATGTTGTTCTTTTCTTGTATATGAAACACGTTCTTTTGGATTTCTTTTGCATTAATAAAACATCGAAAATACTATGAAACTACACATTAAACGCATACAATAATGACTTTTTTTATAAGGATTTGTAGGTTAAGAAAAACATTTTACAATTTAAAGACGTCAGATCGAGTGAAATTCTGCTAAGAATTTAGTATCGAGATCTACTTTGATTTTATAATGGTTTTTAATTTCAGAGTACTTCTCGATACAATTCGCTTTTGCAAATCACTCGAAGTGACGTTTTGAAATTCGAAAAAAAATATCAAACCTTCACAATTTCATTCTTTAAAGCAAATACAACCAATCCTGCAGTATTGCGAACATTGAGCTTGGAAAGTAAATTTTTACGATGTCCTTCTACCGTACGAAAACTAATAAAGAGCTTCTCTCCTATTTCTTTGGCTGTGTATTCTTTACAGATGAGTTCTAAGACTTCTATTTCGCGCTCAGAAAGATCGTGTATGATATTGTTTGGAGTTCCTTTTCCTTTATACATCATTACTTTACGCATGATGTTTGTAATTTTATTGTTGAAATAATAATCGAATTCCATCACACTTTCAATACATTCTATAACTTCATCAGAATTTGAGTTTTTCATTAAATAACCATTCACGCCAAGTTCAATCATACGTATAATATGTCGTTCTTCTTGATGCATCGTCAAAATAATGATTTTCATTGTTGGATATTTCTCTAAGACAATTTTTGCCGTTTCATATCCATCAAGGTTTGGCATTCTAATATCCAATAATACTACATCGGGTTTCACAACAGCATTACGCAAAGCTTCTATAAACTGATCTCCGTCAGAAGCTTCCATTGTAATTCCCATATCATTTTCATCTTGAAAAATGGCTTTAATGCCTTCTCTAAAGAGTGAATGATCGTCTACTAATGCGATGTTTATCATGCGTTTTCTTTGTTTAAATGAACATGTATCATTGTTCCTGAATTTACTTTTGATGCGATGTCGATTAGTGCACTCAAAATCAAGGCGCGCTCTTTTATATTACGCAATCCTGCACCTTTTTGAACCGTTTCTGTATCAAATCCTTTTCCATCATCTTTAATGCTTAGGTTGAAACTTTCCGTGGTATTCTCAATCGTAATTTTAATTGTTTTTGCTTCGGAATGTTTCACCGCGTTTACCAATACTTCTTTGATAATGCGATATAACGCAAGTTCTTGTGAAAACTCCAATCGTTTTTCATCACCATTCCATTCGTAATCTATATTGATTTTGCTCGATTCTGAAATTGAATAACACAAATCGCTAATGGCTTCATTCAAACCAAAATCCTCCAAAGTTGGCGGCATGATATTGTATGATATTTCTCGAACTTTTTTTAACAAATGATTCAGTTGATCGCGTACGTTTTGTGATTTTGATACAATTTCTGGCTGATCAGCTTGTTCTTTTTTAATTCGTTCCACACTTAACAAAATAGTTGAAATTCCACTACCAATTTCGTCGTGTAAGTCAGCTGCAAAACGTTTTCGTTCATCATCTTGAATTTTTACAGCACTTTGTAATAACTGCTGCTGATGTATTATTTTTTGCTCCTGTAACTTCATTTGCTGTTTTAACAAACGTCTTCTATAAATAATAACAAAGCCTACAATAGCAAGCGCTAGGAAAAACATTCCTAACATGCCAATAAAAAGTATTAACGAAGTTCCTTCTTGTGTTTCAGTAACCATAAACCTATTGAGATGAAAAGATAATGAATCATAATGAATATTCCATGCAATGCCCAAGCTTCAAAATATTCTATGAGTGGAATTTCTAATAAAAAATTATTCGTTACAAATAATAGAAAAGCGCCCGAAAAGTAGATTAATACGGCTGCATTGATCCAAAAAACTGGATGTGTTTCCAAACGAGGAATCGATTGATCTACAAAAACTTTGTAAAACCAACCGATTGCAAAACACAGTAAAAATGCGCTTTCAACAGTTTTACTATACGAATTATAAACTTCCAACGATTGCCACAATAGTATATTCACAACTGCAAATGTTATGACGATAACCATTGAACTTATAATGAGTTTTTTAACTACTTTCGAATCAAACAATCGTATATACACCAAACTCCAACATATATATTCCACAATAGTATACAAATGTGAGATGATCATGTTATTGAGTTTTTGTCTGTGCAAAATATTCCCAATCAATGCAAAAACACCTGCACTAATCAGTAATATACCAATCAATTTGAACGTAGTATTGAATCTTTTGTACCGAAAAACAATTGTGATTAACGGCAACAAAATAAACAACTGAGCGATGTTTAAAATAGAAAATAGTGCAGATTTTGAAAGCATATAATTGTAAAGTTACACTTTATGGTATAATTCACTACTTTCATCACAAGTAGTTAAAGACTCTTTAGTACAAAGCGAACTGCTATTTATATACAAATTTTCTATTAATACCTCACAATTTTCTCCCGTACAGTCTTCGTGATCACAATTTTCTCCTTCACAAATTTCTTTAAAAATATCAGATCCATTTTCATCTACGCCAACAAGTATAATGCGTTCGGTTCCTGTTTCATCTAAACCAAAATACACACGAATATCATTTGCTTCAAGTTGCGCAAAAATTTCGGTTAAATCTTCTTTTTTAAATAGCACAGATTTCAAATTAAATAAGGTTTGCCAAGCTGTCGTTGACTTTACAGCATCTATAAGTCCAATTTGAAATCCTTCAATATTACAGTAACTATCAGTACTTGGCGTTCTATTTCCATCACGTGGAGCACAATTTTGACTTCCAATAATTTCTGGACCTGTTTCAAAATATAATTCACTATCAAAGTCACACGTTCGCGGACAAGGCATTGTAAAGTTATAAATTCCGGTTCTAATTTCGTCATTAGGACCTATACTTTTAGGACCTGTAATAATAATATCTTCATTATTAGAATATACACCCACAACCATCATATCAGGACATTTTGTGTCTCCTTCTTCTTTAATTCCCATATAAAAACGTACAGCAATGGCGTTCTTTTCTGATAAAATACATTCGATATCATTTCGGTGAAATAAAAATGCTTTCAAGTCACAGGTTTCTTGCCATGTTTCTGCATATTTTTTTGCAAGGTCTAATTCAATTTGGTCATAATTAGTAATTGGTGCTAAAGCCATAATTAATTGTTTAAAGTTTAATACTAAAATATTATAAATTAGACGATTGACTATACGTATTTCTACGTATTTGCATTCTTAAAATACGGAGTTAAAATCAGGTAAAAGCTATCTTTTATATCTGTATTGATCGTTTTAATTTTGAACCATATCAATTCATCAGCGTGGCGCCAAACGAGAAAATTGATATATTTAATACATATTATTAATCATATAAAACTATCAAATTATGTCAAATTTTGGAGGAGTCGTCTCATCAAACGGAGTCATGGATGCTGATAATAGTAAATTTACTATCCAGTATGATTCTAATCAGCAGAAATATACTATTGCTTACAATGGAAAAGTTTCTGGAGAATCAGCAGTTGTTGCATCACCAACATTACAAACCCCTGGTTTATCATACATGTTATACTCATATACTGGAGGATTTACTATGCAAGTATTTCAAACCATTGACGGCGTTTACACACCTGTCGCCAGTAGCTTTAACTTCATTGTAAAAGAAGTGTAATTAATAGTATACTACTACGTTTTTAAACTCCTTTATTTCTTTTTGAAGTAAAGGAGTTTTTTTATGTGCGAAAGTTTACTCATTCAAACTGTCTGTTTACTCATTGTTGGTTTCTTTATATATGTTTTTATGCTTTTTTTGAATTGAATTTAAAAGCGAACCATCATGAAGCATCCTGAACTCATTGTACAAATTCCTGAACCTTGTCATGAAGACTGGAACAAAATGTCACCAACAGAAAAAGGCAAATTTTGCAATATCTGCACTAAAGAAGTTGTTGATTTTACTTCAAAAAGTGATGAAGAACTTGTGACGTATTTTACGAATAATGGAAACCTATGTGGACGATTTGACGCTTCACAACTCAATAGAAAATTGATTGCAGACAGAAAAAAACGAAATCATTGGTTATCGTACGCAGCTACCTTTCTATTACCAATAACTTTGGTTTCGCAAGAAACAAAAACTCCTGAGTTAAAAAATACGGATACAGAACAAATAGACACCTCTGCTTTTAAATCATTAAAAATAAGCTCGCTTGACAGAAAAGCGAAACTAAATTCTACAATGCAAAATGATAGTATTACAGTACAAGGTGTTGTTACTGACGAAAGTGGATTGCCACTTCCTGGTGCAATAGTCCAAATTAAAGGTACAAATATAGGTGCAACTACTGATTTTGATGGGCACTATTCTATCAAGTCAAATTATGGAACTATTCTCGTAATAAGTTATGTTGGATATGAAATAAAAAAAATAAAAATTACCTCTTCTACCATAAATGTTCAGCTAGAATCTGATGTACAAGGATTGCATTTTATAGGAGCTGTTGTTACTGAGAGTCCAAATGAACGATATAAAAGTAAATTCACGAAGAAATCTCATCCAAAAACAGACAAAAAACTGAATGAACGTGAGCAACGTACACAGAACTATTTTGCGTTTCAAAGAAAAAAATGGTTGGAAAAGCGTGATGAACGACGTGCAAAACGTGCAGCTAAAAAAGTAGAAAAACAAGCAACCAAAAAATAATACACTTATGAAACATCCTGAACTCATTGTGCAAATTCCAGAACCTTGTCATGAAGATTGGAACAAAATGTCGCCAACTGAAAAAGGCAAGTTTTGTAACGTATGCACCAAAGAAGTCGTAGATTTTTCCGCGAAAAGCGACGAAGAAGTCATCAAGCATTTTACCAATCATGGGAATTTGTGCGGACGATTTCATGCTTCACAATTGAATAGAAAACTCATTGCAGATAGAAAAAAACGCAATCATTGGTTGTCGTATGCGGCTACATTGTTGTTGCCAATGACTGTATTTTCACAGCAAACAAAATCTGATGAA
>NZ_JBGCDL010000121.1:0-40298 GCF_045105435.1 Kordia sp.
TTTACGACTTTCATAAAAACCCAATACGATTTTTATAAAAATAGATAGTGTGCATTTTTATATAAAAACCACATTATCAACATACTAAAACACAAAATGAAAATCAGTAGTTATTTTTGATTAAAGCTATTTTCTTAAGAAGTAATTACTAAGTATTTGGTAAGATTTTCGCGAACTTTATGCAATTCAAGTCTGTTAAAATAGGCATCTACGTCTTGCATTCCATCCATTGCAAGTTGAATCCATTCCACATTTACTTCGCCATCACTAAGTAAATATTCTTCAATGATGATTTCTTGTTTAATTCCGATGATTAAAAGTATTGCTGCAATGACAACTCCTGTGCGGTCTTTCCCTGATAAACAATGCACAAGTACTGGAAATTGTACGTCTGGATTTTCGAAGGTTTTTATGATTTGATTGAGCCAAATTTTTACTTCTTTTTGACTTGTATCGTATTTTTCAATTTTGTTAGCCATGGGAAAGTGAAAATAATCCGCATTAAAAGCAGTTTCATCTGCTCCATTTCTTAGATTTATGATCGATTTTGCATGTCCAATTTCACTTGGCATTTTTACATAATCAATACTTCCGCCTCTTAAAAGTTGGTTTTCGTGTAGTTTTTTTTCACCAAGTATCAAATTGATATATCCACCAACATCTCTAAAGTTTACGCATCCATCCGTATAATCTAATCCCATAGTTATTGTATTGCGAAAGTTAGCTATAGTGAATCAAGTGTTTCGCGAATTGCCTGATATATTTGTTGCAGTTGTGCATTTGTAGTAATGTACGGCGCTAAAATATAAATGGTATTTCCCAACGGACGCAAACAAACACCTTTGTTCATAAACGAATTGAACAATTTGTCACGCAAGTTTCCGTAACGTTCCATTTCTATGCTTAGATCGAGTGCAAAAATTTGTCCCTGTTGTCGTATGGAAGCTACTTTTGAGTGTTTTTCTATTTCTAGACCGAATGTATGATGTGCAGCTTCAATGCGTTTTAAATTCGCTTTTATTTCATTTGACTGTAACAATTCAATTCCCGCAATAGCGGCACTACACGCTACAGGATTTCCCGAATAGGTATGTCCGTGAAAGAAGCCTTTTTTCATGTCATCCGCATAGAAAGCATTGTATATTTTGTGACTACAACTTGTAATTGCCATGGGCACCATTCCCGCAGATAATGCTTTGGATAAACAGATGATATCTGGTTTGGTTTCTATAAATTCGGACGCAAAGTTTTTCCCCGTTTTCCCAAAACCTGTCATAATTTCGTCGGCAATGGTAACGACATTGTGTTCTTGTGCAATTTTTAAAATCTCATTGATGTGTTCGGCTTCATGCATTTGCATTGCCGCTGCGCCTTGCACTAAAGGTTCGTAAACGAAAGCAGCTACTTTATGTTCGGTAATTAATTGTGTGAATAAGGTTTTTACTTCTTCTAAATTTTCTGCATTTGGAACAGGAATTCGCGCTACATCTATAAAAAATTCTTCAAACGGTCCGTTGTAAACAGAAAGTCCTGAAACTGACATTGCACCAAATGTATCGCCATGAAAACCATTTTCTAAGGCAATAATTTTTGTTCTTTTTTCATCTTGATTGAAATGATATTGGAGCGCCATTTTTATAGCGACATCAATTGCCGTAGAACCATTGTCTGAAAAGAACAGCTTTTCTTGATTTTCGGGCAGTATTTTAATGAGTTTTTCCGAGAGTTCTACTGCGGGTTTGTGTGTGAATCCTGTGAAAACCACATGATCTAAACGTTGCATTTGCGCTGTTACTTTTTCGATAATGTACGGATTGCAATGTCCGTACACACAAGTATACCACGATGCAATTCCGTCTATGTATTCGTTGCCATTTTCATCATATAAAACGGCTCCTTTTGCGTTGGTAATTGCAATATGATTTGGATGCGATTTGTGTTGCGTAAGCGGATGCCAAAGGTGTTTTTTGTCTCTTTCTTGTAAGTTCATTATAGTGTTGATTTGAATGTTTCCGCGTATTCGCGAATTACATTTTGATCAAAATACGGTTCTTCATCAATACGTCCAAGCACAGGAACGTTAGTCATTTTTTTGATGATTGCTTCGGTAGTTACGTGTTCCTTCCCACTAAAAATAATAGACACATTGAACCCTTTTTGCTTCAACAAGTTTACTGTTAATAGTGTATGATTGATACTTCCTAAGTAATGACGCGAAACCACAATTACATGATATTCAGGTTTTATAATATCTAAAATCGTGTTTTCAGTATTTAACGGCACTAGAATTCCGCCAGCGCCTTCAATAACCAAATGATTGTTGGTTGTTGGCTCTTTTATTTGGGCTAAATGGATCGTGATATTGTCAATTTCTGCGGAAGCGTGCGGACTCATCGGCGTATTGAGCGCGTAACTGTTTGGGTGAATTTTCGTTTTTGTATTGGAAATGTATTTTTTTATTTTATGACTGTCGGAATTGTCTAAATCGCCCGCTTGGATCGGTTTCCAATAATCGGCTTGCAATGCTTCTACTAAGATTGCGGAAGCGACTGTTTTTCCAACTTCCGTAGAGATTCCTGTGACAAATATTTTTTTTTGCATTAGTCTTTTTTTGGTTTGAATATTTCTCCACACACATTACACAAGTATCTTTTTGGCTCAAAGAATGGAAATAATAGATATAGAAATTTTTTCTTTGGCGGCGCAATTAATACCTGATTTTCATTGCAGTTTGGACAGATAATTCGGTTTCTTTGTCGGTCTACTTCATATTCACGCAATTCGTTGTATAAGGCAATGGCTGCTTCCTTGTCTTGCAAGTGTACTTGTAATTTTACGCCGCCAATTGCATTACTTATTAACGGATCGGTATCTATCGTATATTCGTCTCTTAAGAACACTTCAATGCCTTGCGACATGAATCGTCCTTTCATGACTTGCGCTTCTGCGGTGTATTCAAAAGTGGCTACTGTATAGAAATCGTTTTGCATGATTGTAGTATTTGTACTGTATTTATAACTGCTTTTATTTCGGCTTCCGTATTGTACGAATGCAAACAGAAACGCAAGCGTTCTTTCCCTTTTGGAACTGTTGGCGATACAATTGGTTTTACGTTAAATCCTTTTTCTTGCAGTTTTTTTGCTGCATTTTTCACATTTTCATTCCCTGAAAAGATACAACAATGAATGGCAGCATTTCCTGGAATGAAGTTTAGATTTTTTGTAGTTTCTTTAAAAATGTGTATGTTTTTTTGTAAATCTTGTATTGCGGTGGTTTGTGAAAGTTCGTCGTATGCGATTTTGATCGTAGCAACTGCATGTGGCGGCAATCCTGTGGTATAAATAAGACTTCTCGAAAAGTTAACCAAGTAGCTTTTGAGTGTGTTACTTCCTAAAATTACAGCTCCGTGACAACCTAATGCTTTTCCGAAGGTATATATTCTGGCAAAGACTTCATTTTCCAGGTGTAGTTCCTGCAATAATCCTTTTCCATGTTCACCAAAAACACCTAACGCATGTGCCTCATCTACAACGAGATATGCATTTTCTTTTTTACTTAATTTTACCAAATTTTTTAAATCGGGCGAATCACCATCCATAGAAAATACAGATTCCGTTACTATGTATATTTCTTGATCAGTAGTGTTAGATTGTTTTATTTTTTGAATTTTCGCTTGTAAGTCAGACAAATCATTATGCTTGAATTTGTATGATTTTGCATTGCTCATTCCAATTCCATCACGAATTGACGCGTGAATAAATTCATCATAAAATATAATATCTCCTCGTTGTGGTACAACCGAAAAGAAACCAATATTAGCGTCGTAGCCAGAGTTAAAAAGTAGTGCTGCTTCACTGTTGTGGAACGTACATAGTTGCGCTTCTACTTCTTGATATAATTCGTAATTTCCAGAGAGTAAACGCGAACCTGTGGCGCCATTTTGTTGTAGGTTTCTATCGATTAAGAGTTGATGTGTATTTTTGAAGATCGTTTCAGAAGTGGCAAATCCTAAGTAATTGTTTGAAGAAAAATCAATTGTATTTGTTGCCGAAGGAAGCACTCGAAACACCTTATTTTGTATGCGATTGTTTAGTTTTTCTTGTATTTTTTTGGGAATGTTCATAGCTGAATTCGCTTCGTATCTTTTTTTTCTCAACACACAAAAATACTGATTATTCTACTTAAAATAGTGAAGAAATAGTAGAGAAATATTTTTATAGAATCGTAATTTTTTCTCCCAAGAATTTTGGTTGCGTTCCAAAAACTAAGTCCATACACATGGCAACACGTGCAAATACTTCACGCACCTTTACTTTGAAACCGCTGTTTCCGTTAACATCTTTTGCATTGAAACCAACAGCATTGATTCCTTTTGCATTTGCAATGGCAATAGCGCGTTCATTGTGAAATTGTTGCGAGATGATGGTAATGCTTTCTTGTTGAAATATTTCTTTGCTTCGTACTACAGAATCGAGCGTTCTGAAACCTGCATAGTCTAAAAATATTTTATACTCAGGAATTCCTGCTGCGATTAAGTCTTCTTTAAAAGTTGTTGGTTCATCATAATATTTACTACCATTATCGCCACTTACCAATATGTATTCTATTTTTCCAGAGTTGTAGAGTTGTACAGCTGCATTGATTCGGTATTGGTAAAATAGATTGATGTTTCCATCTTTGAGATATTTTGCGGTTCCAAGTAGCAATCCGACTTTATTTTTAGGTATTTCGGTGACTTTGTTATATGTTTTTCCTCCAGTAGCAAACTCAACATATACATTACACATAATGATTCCGACAAGTATTAATCCTAGTAACAAACCAGCACGTTTTGACCATTTTTTCATTTGAATAGTTGTCATTTAAAAAAAGCCCTTTCAAATAGAAAGAGCTTTTCATTTGTTCGTTTATTATTTTTAAATCGTGTTTATGTATTTGATTAATTTTTTTAAGCTGTCTTCTTTATTCAGTTTGATACGATTCTTTTTGATGAATGTTTTGATCAAATCTGCTTTGTCAGGAAATAGTGCAAGTAATTCTTTTTTTCTTTTTGGAAGCTTGATGGCGTGACCATTGTGTGCTTTTTCGATGTAAAATTCGCAACGCATGTCTTTGAATTCTGTTGTCACAGAAGAGGCAGCGTTTCCGTAAGATCCTTTTTTACGCTTTACCATTTTTTTACATGATTTTTTGTAGAGCGAGATATTATCATTGTCTTCCAGACTGATGTAATATCCTAAGTCATTTTCTTTTTCGCTTTCAATTTTTTCTAAAACTCGATACGTAACGTTGTTTTCATGCTGATTGATTACGTAGCTTTTCTTTTTAGAAATAATTAATACGTCTTCTTCTTCAGCACCTTTTACTTCCATTTCGTCCATTAGTGCGTTGTAGCGAACTAAGTATACTTTTCCAACAGGCGCAATTTTTGCAGTGGTAAATGCTGATTGCATGTATGGAGATCCAATAGTGTTTGGGCCGTACACTATTCCTTGGTTTCGTACCACAACAGCATTTAAGTCATTGTCAAAATCCATAGAAGCTCTTAATGCAAGGTCAATAGCGTCTGCTGGTGGTTTTTCTCCATAGCTTCCGCCTTTACATTGTTGTGCAAATCCTTCTAGACTTAGCAATAGACAAAATACCATAAAGTATTTTAAATGTTTGAACGTGGTTTTGGTGTGAATTGTTTTCATAATAAATCTTTTTTTGGTTTTAATGTAAACTTCAAGTTACGAAAAAATCTACGGAAGTGAAACTACTCGTTGGTTTTATATGAATAAGCAATTGATTTTGTTGGCTTTATATATAAAAAAAGCATCAAACTGTGGAGTTTGATGCTTTTCGATATTTTATATATATGATTTGTTTATAGTGAATTTACAAACGTAATAATGTTTATCATATCTTGATCTCTTGTTACTTTTAATCCGTTTTCTTTGATGTATGCTTTTACGATCGCTTTTTTGTCATCGAATATTTTTGAAACACCTCTTCGAGTTCTTGAAAGCTTTTGCACATTTCCACTTTTATGAAATTCAACATAATACTCAGCTTTTACATCTTGAAACTCAGTGATGAATTTTGGCGCTGGTGTCATGTATGGTAATTGTTCCATTCCTACGGCTAATTTTTTAGGCGCTCTTTTGTAAAGAGATACGTAGTCATTTTCTAATAGAACTTCGTAGTAACCTAATGCTCTTTTATTTTCTCTGTCGTCTGCATCTAAAATTTTATATGCAACATTGTTGTCTGTAAATATAATTTTGTTTGCATATTGGTTTTTGTTAATCCAACCACTTTTGTTTTCTGCTTGCACTTCCATTTCATCTAAGAACGCATTGTAACGCGCTTTGAAAGTTTCACCAGATTCGGCTGCTTTTACTTCTCTAAATTCATCGTCGCGAAACTGAGAACCGTCAGCAATTTCTATTAAACTCTTTTGCGGATTTACATATCCTAATCCAAATAATGGATTGTGATGAGGAATTAGAAAAAACCTAACTGTAGGTGAATTGTCTTGCTCTAAGGTTACCGTATTTTGCGAATACGCGGTTGTAAAAGATAATAATAGTACGATTGCACTAAGGCAACTTGTTTTAAAAAATGATCTCATAGCTTTTTGGTTTAAATTATTAATGTGTAAACTTTTTTCTATTAATTTACATCAAAAACCTTACCATTTCAAGCCTTTTTTTATTTTTTTTAGAGCTAACCTAATATTCTACAATGAGTTAACGTAATTCACAAACTTCATTAAGTCTTGTTCTTTAGTAAACTTTATTTTATTCTTTTTTATAAATGCTTTTACTTCTTTTTCTTTACTTACAAATAGCTTAATAACTGATTTTTTCTTCCTTGGAAGTTTTACAGCAGTTCCATTATCTCCATATTCTATATAATATTCACTTTTTTGTTCCTTGTATTTAGCCGAACTACCATTGATACTTCCGTAAGCAGCGCGTTTTACTTCTACAAACTTTTTTCTATCTTTTCTGTATAGTTTTACATTTTTACCATTAGTAAGCTGTATGTAATAGCCTAGTTTGTCGTCATTTTGACTTTCCACATATTGTAAAATTTTGTACGTAATATTTCCTTTGTTCTGCTCTATAACGTAACTTCTATTCTTCTTATCCATGATTAAGGTGTCATTTTTTTGAATGACTTCCATAACATCTAAGGCAACATTGTAACGCACCATAAACACTTTCCCTATTGGGTTTATGTTTGCTGAATTGAAAGTTTCGTCATAATAAGGAGTTCCATCTATATTTGCTTTCATTACTCTAGCCATATTTTTTTGCAGTATTGCCTGAGATGAGATATCGTTGTGAAACATAGATGCTTGAACGGTTTGTTTTGCTGTTTGAGAGAATCCTGAAACAGTTATTAATAGGAGACCACAAAGGGCTATAAATTGCTTTTTGATAGGTGATTTCATGGTATTTATGTTTTTATTGTTAGTGAATTTACAAATTGAACGTTGTTTGTTCCAAATAATTTATTCTTTTTAACATTATGTCAAAATCCTAAAACTACTTTTGTTTTTAGCACAAAAAAAGCATGAAACATTAATGTTTCATGCTTTTTAATATTTATTTCAATTTGATGCTAATCCTAATTATTTTCTTTACTGTTATGTTTTTACAAAGAATTAGCGTAATTAATCAACTTAATCAAATCTGTTTCATTGGTAACTTTAATTCTATTTTCTTTAATAAACGCTTTTATTTCTTTTTGCTTACTCGCAAATAATTTGATTACTGATTTTTTCTTCCTTGGAAATTTTACAGCAGTTCCATTACCTCCGTATTCTATATAATATTCGCTTTTTTGCTCCTTGTATTTAGCCGAACTACCATTGATACTTCCGTAAGCTACTCGTTTTACTTCTACAAACTTCTTTCTATCTTTTCTATATAGTTTTACGTTTTTACCATTAGTTAATTGTACGTAATAGCCTAATTTATCTTCTTCTTTGCTTTCTACGTACTCAAGTATTTTATACGTAACATTTCCTTTATTAAGCTTCACTAAATAGTTTTTGTTGCTCTTATTCATAAGGAGCGTATCCGTTTTTTGAATAACTTCCATCACATCTAAGGCTACGTTATAACGCACCATAAATACTTTGTTTATAGGAACAATGGTTGCAGAACTAAAGCTTTGATCATAGTAAGGTGTCCCTTCAACTACATATTTATATGTTTTTCCCATATTTTTTTGCAATATGGCTTCCGACGAAATATCGGTATGAAACATGGATGCTTTTCCTGCTGCTTGAGAAAATCCTGCCGTGCTTATTAAAACGATTGCACTAAGTGCTATAAACTTTTTTCTGATAAGTGATTTCATAATATTTTGGATTTATATATGTTGAATTTACGAATTGAATTGTGTTTGTTGTGAATAATTCTATTCTTTTTTTTTACACAAGCATCAAAAACCAGTCCGTTTTTTCAAAAATTATGTTTTTTTAACAAAAAAAAGCACCAAACAGTATTGCTTGATGCTTTTTATATTTTATAAAAATTAGCTAAAATTAATCGGCTAATACAATAATTTTGTTGTCTTTCATTTCAATAGTTCCAGAGTTAATCGTTAAGATTGTGTCTTTTCCATCTTGTGTAAACTTATCTGCGATATCTTCATCAAGAGTAATATCTCCTTGAATTTTCACATTTCCTGCACCTAATAATGATACTATTGGCGCGTGATTGTTTAACATTTGAAACTCACCATTGATTCCTGGAACAGCTACCGAAGTAACTTCTCCGCTAAATAACATCGCTTCTGGTGTAACAATTTCTAAATACATATTTTGTTGTTGTTGTTTGTTGGTTGCTCATTGTTGGTTGACTAACAACTAAAAACTAAGCAACTGGCAACAATAATTACGCTTCTGCAAGCATTTTTTCTCCAGCTTCAATAGCTTCTTCAATAGTTCCTTTTAAGTTAAAAGCAGCTTCAGGTAAGTTATCTAATTCTCCATCCATAATCATGTTGAATCCTTTGATTGTTTCCTTGATATCTACTAACACACCTTTAAGACCTGTAAATTGCTCTGCTACGTGGAAAGGCTGAGATAAGAAACGTTGTACACGACGTGCACGTCCTACTGCCATTTTATCTTCTTCAGATAATTCTTCCATACCTAAGATCGCAATAATATCTTGTAATTCTTTGTAACGTTGTAATAACTCTTTTACTCTTTGTGCACAGTCATAGTGCTCATTTCCTAAAATATCTGCTGTTAAAATTCTTGATGTAGAATCTAATGGATCTACCGCTGGGTAAATACCAAGTTCAGCAATTTTACGAGATAATACTGTTGTTGCATCCAAGTGAGCAAAAGTTGTCGCTGGTGCTGGATCCGTTAAATCATCTGCAGGTACGTAAACCGCCTGTACAGATGTAATAGAACCTTTTTTCGTTGATGTAATACGTTCCTGCATTGCTCCCATTTCGGTTGCTAATGTTGGTTGGTATCCTACTGCAGATGGCATACGCCCAAGAAGTGCTGATACTTCAGAACCTGCTTGTGTAAAACGGAAAATGTTATCTACGAAGAAAAGTACATCTTTTCCTTGTCCATCTCCTGCTCCATCACGGAAATATTCTGCAATTGTTAATCCTGATAAGGCAACTCGTGCACGTGCTCCAGGAGGCTCATTCATTTGTCCGAATACGAAAGTCGCTTTCGAATCTTTCATGACTTTTTTATCTACTTTAGATAAATCCCATCCGCCTTCTTCCATAGAGTGCATAAAATCGTCACCATACTTGATAATTCCAGATTCTAACATCTCACGTAAAAGGTCATTTCCTTCACGTGTTCTTTCTCCTACTCCTGCGAATACTGAAAGTCCACCGTGTCCTTTTGCAATATTGTTAATCAACTCCTGAATTAATACTGTTTTACCTACTCCGGCACCACCAAATAATCCAATTTTACCACCTTTTGCATAAGGCTCAATTAAATCGATTACTTTAATACCTGTAAATAATACTTCTGTAGAAGTTGATAAGTCTTCAAATTTTGGTGCTTGTCTGTGGATAGATAAACCGTCATCACCAGTTTTTGGTAATTCTCCTAATCCATCGATAGCATCTCCGATAACGTTAAATAATCGACCGTATACATCGTCGCCAATAGGCATTTTGATTGGATTTCCAGTAGGAAGTACATCTGTACCTCTACTTAGACCATCTGTAGAATCCATAGAAATTGTACGTACAGTATTTTCACCAACGTGAGACTGTACTTCTAGTACTAGTTTTGTACCATCAGCTTTCGCTATTTCTAATGAATCGTAAATTCTTGGAAGTTCGTTCCCAGCGCTGAATTCTACATCAACAACAGGACCTATAATTTGTGCAACTTTACCTGTAACTTTTGACATTACTTAAGTGTTTAATGTTTAGGTTATTAAATACTGAAAATTGGATTTCATATTTTATGCTAAAACATGACCTTTTTTCGCGGTGCAAAGATATATTTTATTAATTAAAATAAGTAGTGTTTTACGATGATTTTTGAAAATTATCAAAAAAACCTTGATTCTACACAGATTTTTTATGACTGATATAATTTGATAAATAAATGAAATTATCTTTTTTGACTTTTTACTCCCCGTAAGTCTCTAAATTTATTTCTATATTTCCAATTCGCTTTGTTTTCAAACAGTGGTAATAGCATATTGGTTATATGACAGACACATTTAGCAACTTTTTAAGTACACTTTCCGAAGGAAATGAAGATGATATTGTTTCTCTTTATAAAGAAGTGTTTCCAAAAGTATCGCATTTTATTGTTAGCAATAATGGCCGTGTTAGTGATGCTGAAGATATTTTTCAGAAAGCGTTGTTACAAGTTATAGTTCGATATAGAAATGAACCTTTTGAAATTAAAACGTCTTTTGAGAATTACTTTTTTACCGTTTGCCGAAATTTATGGAGACGCGAATTGAATGCTTCAAAGTTTAAAGCAAAACGTATTGAAAATATAGAGAATATTAGTGCTTTAGATGATGCCGCATATGCTATTGTAGAACAAGAACGCTATGAACTTTATTCCGAAAAATTAGCGCTGCTTTCTGGCAATTGTAAAAAAATACTGGAACTGTTTTTTGCGAAAACTCCCTACGAAACTATTATGAAACTACTAAAGTATACTTCTGAGAATGTTGTGCGACAACGTATTTTTAAATGTAAAAAACGATTGATTGAACTTATTAAGACAGATAGTAGATACGATGACTTAAAAGATATA
The DNA here is from genome assembly GCF_045105435.1 of Kordia sp. Classification (GTDB taxonomy): domain Bacteria; phylum Bacteroidota; class Bacteroidia; order Flavobacteriales; family Flavobacteriaceae; genus Kordia. Next base: position 11,276 of record NZ_JBGCDL010000121.1, read on the forward strand.
TGATAATGGAAGACGACATATTAATAGCACGGTTTTTAAGAAATGAACTTTCCGATGCAGCGCAAACTGCTTTTTTGAAACGACTGGAAACTGACACTTCTTTTAAAGAACAAGTGCAACTAGAAAAACAATTACTAGACGCACTTGGCGAAACGTATTGGAGTTATGCTACAAATGACACCAATAAAAGAATAGAAGCGTATAAAAATATTCTTGAAAGTGATGACACACAACAATTGAAGTCAACGATTTCAAAAGCAATTGAAACGTATAAAAGAAAAGCTTCTGAGGAAGCGGAAGCTTCGCATCGTAAGAGTAATTTTCAATTTGCTAAGCGCGTTGCTGCCATGCTTGTTATTTTTTGTTCACTTTTTTGGTATTTTTCTAAGGATAGTATCAATCATAAAACATTGACAACAGCAGCTTGGCAAAAAAATATCGGATTGGATTTTACGGTTAGAAATGGCTCATCAGACAGTATTAAAGTTACTTTAGCTAAAGCCTTACGCCTTTACACAAACAAAGAATACTATCAAACCTTACAGATATTAAAAACCTACAACGCTTCTTCTAAGCATTATAAAGATGTTTTAGTATTGCGCGCTTTATCGCATCATAAATTAGACAAAACAGCAATCGCGTTTCAAACATTGGACAGTTTGGCAATGTATGCGCCAAATATTTCCAAATGGTACAAAGGTCTTATTCACTTAGAAAATGACGAATTGAAAAAAGCCGAACTGTATTTGGAAATTCCAACGACATCAAATCAAGAAATTAAATTAAAGAAGTAAATGAGAAAAATTGTTTGTTTTAGCTACCTATTTATGTTAACAACATTATGTTTTCAACTTCACGCACAACAAAATAACTCAACTTTAAATACCGATGTAACGAAAGGTGAAACATTGTTGTTCTATGGAAAGTATAAAGATGCCATTTTAGTATTTGATAAAGCACTAAAACATGCTAAAAAGCTGAAAGATTTTAACGGAATTGCTACCTGCTATAATGCACTTTCAAAAGCATACACTTATAGTTCACAATTGCAAGAATCATTAGAATACGCAGAAAAAGCATTGCAATACAGCCGAAAAGAAAAAGTTGTGAATAAAAAAGCGGAAGCGGACGCACTTTTTAATTTAGGCATTGTACAAGGAAAAAAGCGCTTGTCAAATGAGTCGTTTAAAAATCATACCGCGGCACTGGAAATTAGACACGCTTTTTTTAAAGATGATATTTTCCAAATTGCCGAGTCGCAATTTAACATTGGTGTTGCATTACATCGACAAAGACGTTTGCCAGAAGCAATGAAAAAATTTGAAACTGCTTTAGCCATCGACTTAAAAGATACGCCACAACGCAGCATTTTACACGCTGATATTTACGAAGCCATTGGGTATATTTATTATGATCTTGGAAAGTTTGACAAAGCACTTGCCTCTTTTGAAAAAACATTGCATTTGGCGCAAAAAGTATATGAAGATGAACATCCTTATTTCGGGAAAGTTTACAATGAATTAGGAATGATTTATTCGATTCAGAATGAATTCAACGAAAGTATACAATACTATAAAAAATCTTTAAGTCAAAGTATCGCTAATCACGGAGCGGATATGAGTGTCGATCAAATTCATGCTCATTTTAATATTGGTACCGCGTACGACAGACTTGGCAATAAGGAAAGAGCAATATTTCACACAAAGAAATCATTAACGATGGGCACCAAAATTTTGGGAGCAAACCATCCGCAAATGTTTTATCCGTACAGCCAATTGGGTACTATTTATGGCGATGAACGCGGAATTCCATATATTGAAAAAGCGCTTGCTATTTGCATGAAATCGGATCCTGTAGATGCTATCATTGTTTCATTTCAGTACGAATACCTTGCTATTATTTATTTTAATTTGAAAAACTACCAAGAAGCAATAAAGAACATCGAAAAATCTTTGGAAATTAGATTGCGAATGTATGGCGGAAGAAACATTAATTCAATTCGTAATTATAACAATTTAGCAAAAGCACATACACAATTGAAAGCGTATAAAAAAGCATTGTTTTATTGCGAAAAATCGATTGAATTGAACACAGTCACAACCAAAAATACTTCGACCTATATAGATCAAAATTTTTTACTGGAATCTATAAAAACAAAAGCCGACATTCTGTTGTTAATATACGAAGAAACAAAAGAAAAAATGCACCTAACAGAAAGTGCGCAGTTATATAAAAAAGCTACTAATTTGGCTACTGTAACACGAAAAACGAAACGAAATTACCGTGACAAAATACAGTTTTCTGAAACCGTAAAAGCTATTTATGCACGAAATATACAAACCAGACTTTTACTTAGTGAAATTGAAAATAACACCGCATCGTTAGTTGAAACTTTTTATGTTTCTGAAAAAAGCAAAGCACACTCTTTGCGTGAATTGTTAAAACAAACCGAAGTGAAACGAACTGCAAATTTTCACACAGCTATTATTTCGCTTGAAAAAGAAATCAATACGAAATTAGCCAAATTGCAATCGGAAATTGTAACAGAAATCACGAAAAACAAGCAAGATTCTTTGAAAGTATATGAATTAGAAGGGAAAGTTTTTGATTTGAACAAACGAAAAGATTCACTCGAAAAACGAATTGAACTTGATTCCCCAAAATACTTCAAGTTAAAATACGCAGATGCCGTTATTGAAATTTCAACTTTGCAGGAAAAACTAAACGACAGCACAACACTTATAGAGTTTTTTAAGAATAAAAATACCGTTTACACATTTATCATCACGAAAAAATCATTTCATGTAAAAAAATTACAGATTGCTGATTTAGATTCTAAAATTGAAGCATTAAATTCCGCAATTACGAACAAGAATACTGTTCAGTTTTCAACACACGCTTTCAACTTATACAAAGAGTTAGTCGCACCAATACAACACTATTTTATAGGCAATGAACTTATTATTATTCCTGATGAATCTTTGTGGCATTTAAAATTTGATTTACTCTTAACAGAAGAGACAAAAGCAAACCAAAATCCTGCATATTTACTTTATAAGTATGCAATAAGTTACGCGAATTCAGCAAGTTTACTTTTTGAAGAAACAGTTAAAAATCAGATTGATGATTTTGCAAATGAATGTGTTGCGTTTTCATACACAAATAAAGATGTTATCCTGAGCAGCAACAATACAGCAGCTTCATCAAAACTACGTAATACTCAAATTGATTTACCTGGAACACGCAAAGAGATTCAAGAGATTTCTCAAATTTTAAAAGGCACTTATTTTTATGGAGATGACGCTAATGAGATGAATTTTAAAAAATATGCGAACAAAGCTAAAATTCTACATTTAGCATTGCATGGCGATATTGACAATAATAACTCAAATAATTTGAAAATTTACTTTTCGGAAGGCAGCCCAAATGATGATGACAAATTATTTAGTCACGAATTGTATTCTTTACACATTCCCGCCAATTTAGTGGTATTAAGTGCTTGTAATACCGGAAATGGTGAAGTTAACAAAGCTGAAGGAATTCAAAGTTTAGGGAATGCATTTCAATATGCAGGTGCAAAAAGTCTTTTGTTAAGCAGCTGGGAAATTTCAGATAAAACGACACCTGATATTATGCGTTATTTTTACCAACACATAAAAGAAGGAATGCCAAAACATAAAGCATTGCAGCAGGCAAAAATTGATTTTCTACAAAGCGCAGACACTTTTAATGCGGCACCTTTTTATTGGGGAAGTTTCTATTTGCTCGGAAATACAACTCCAATTTCTTTTGCATCATACAGTTATACACATTGGATTATTGGTATTTTGAGCAGCATTTTTCTCTTTTTTATCGTGCGATCGTTTCTAAAAAGAAAAAAGTGTGATTTAAAATTCTGAAAATCAAAACGATATATTTTATTTCCTATTTTTTTAAAAAGAAGTGAAAAATGTTGGGTAACAAATTCCAATTTTTTGAACTATAAGTTATGGGGAACTTTTGTTTTATACCGAAAAACACACGAATTCAATTAGTAAATTCGTTTACAAATACAATTTTTCCTCGTTTTTATTTTGATACTAACCCTATCAATTGGACGATTTCAATTCTGAAACACAAAGTCCATTTCCCCTTTTTTTTACAATTAAACAAAAACATTCTTTCGCGAAGAATAGACACAACAGTGAGTGTCTCTAAAATGTTCACTATAAGAATTAACTACACATTTTTAAATTATGAAAAAAAGAGATTTAAAATCATTAAGCCTTAACAAGAAATCAATTTCAAATTTTGACAACAGCGAACTAGTTGGCGGAACTGGCGTAACAAACATTTACGAATGTCCTTCTGCATTAGTAAAGCCTCATTGCTTTATTAGAGAATCATTCATTACAATATGTGGGTGTGCTACAAACGTATGCTAATTATATACGATTAAGATGAAGTAATTCATTTTTCTATAAAAAAATAGGCTGCCAATTGGCAGCCTATTTTGTTTTATATTTCTACTTAATTTGCTTAGTTAATTACCCAAGAAGCAAAGAATTGTGTTCCAATTGTACCAACTCCTGGTGCACTTACATACTCATGTCCTAAGATGTTAGCAGCTCCTAATTTGAATGTTGATTTTTTGTAACGATAGTTTATTTGCACATCTACTAATGAACGTGCAGTTACCATTCCGTCAGCAAAAGACGATTCCCAAAGGAAAGAATCATTCCATCTCCAGTTAATATTGAATCCGAAGTTGTTAAAAAGATTTCTGTTTCCGAAAGAAGCTTTTACTTTATGCTCTGGTGTGTTGAAACTTGTTTCAAAATCTGGATCACTAGCTTGATCAAAGTCAAGTTTAGCATACGTATAGTTTACTCCAAAGTCATAATCTCCAAGTACCTTCGTATTTACTCCAATTGACGCTCCATACGAACTGATGTCTGCATTTGAGTTAGAGTATAACTGAAAAGGTGTAAAGTCACCATTACTAGCTGCAATTAATGCATTTGGCGTTGGCGCTCCACCTACAGGAGTTAAATCTGTAATATCTGAAAAATCTACATTACCATAGTTAGGTACAATTACCGTTCTGTTAGCAATGAAGTCTTTGTATTGGTTGTAATATACACTTACATCTACTGAAAAGTCATCAAGTACAATTCCTCTATATCCTACTTCAAAAGCAGATACTTGTTCTGGTTTTACAAACTCTACATTTGCTTGTTGTAACAATGCTGGGTTTGGCGCTCCTGCTGCTGCACTTGCTCCAAATGCTTGGAAAGATGATAATGTATACGAGTTGTTGTATGCATCATTTCCTGAAAGCGTAACCGTTCTGTCCAATCCAAATGCTTCTAATCCTGCTGGAAAGTTATTTGTAATTGGTCTTGTTGTGTAACGATCTAAGTTGTCTGGAGCCGATCCTAATAAGATAGCGTTTCCAACATCTAAACCAATGTATTGGTCTTGCGTTCCTGGATTACGGAATCCTGTTTGGAAAGAAGCTCTAAAGTTGTGTTTTTTATCTTCGTCTGGCGAGTATACTAATGATAATCTTGGAGAAACATTTCCGTCAAAGTTTTGCGCTTTGTCATAACGAATAGAACCTGTAAACTTCATTTTATCTTCCATGAACTTTTTCTGTACTTGTACATACGCACCGTATTCGTCATACGAAATTGGTCCATCAACATCAGTAAATATTGTCCCTTGAGAGTCTAACACATATTCACGGAACGAACCACCAACTTGTATATCTGCAACGTCAATTAAGTGTGAAAAGTTATAGTTAACATCTGCATGATATAGTTTTGTATTATCAATAAATCGTGCTCCTGTTAGTAAGTCTCCATCTGCAGTTACTGAGTTTAATGCATTTTTGAATCCGTTTGTTCCTGGTTGTAAACGACCAGTATCAGCCAAACCTCTTGCAAAAGCATGTGCTACTGACGCATCGCCTGGTGTAACTCCTGGAATTGCTCCCGTAATTGCTCCTAAGTATCCTGTAGCATATTCTGTAAACCATTGCTGATCTGTTTTCCATCTTCTGTTCACATTGATGGCAGCAAAACGTGTATCGTACGAGTCATTTGCCTTCTCAGCAGTTACATATCCTCTAATAAAGAAGTTATCGTTACGAATTTCTAGTTTATGCTGTTGCATAAAGAAGTTTTTGATCGAGTATCTGTTTGCTCCTTGATAAATTGTATTTCCTCTACCAATTTTTGAATTCCAAATTATAGTAAAGTCATTTGCCCAAGGCTTGTAGTGCAATGCAAAATCAGCTTTTACACTTTCTGCATCGTAATCCATTAAATCACGCTCTTCATATCCTGTTCTAGATATTGCTGCAGAACCAAATGTTCCTGCTGGCGCTCCTGATAATGCATCAAAGTTTAGTGTAGTTGACACCTCATCTCCATAGATGTTTAATCCGTTGTAATTAGGGTCAGATACTCTGTCTCCTGCAATAGCATCTCCTGAAGCACCATCAAAGTTTGTATAATCTGTAGCAAACCATTCTGTACCACTTAAGAAAGAGAAAGAAGCTTTAATAGCAACTTTATCATTAAATGCGTGTGCAGCTCTAAATCCAAAGTCAATAACGGTATTGTCTCCTGCATTTTCTGATGATGTCATTCCTGTTTTTGCATAAAAGCTAACTCCTTGCTCTCCGAAAGGATCTTTACTACGCATAAACATAATTCCGTTAAATGCGTTTGCTCCGTATAATGCTGAAGACGCTCCCGGCAACAATTCTACCGTTGCCACATCTAATTCAGACATTCCTAATAAATTTCCTAGCGCAAAGTTTAATGCTGGTGAAGAGTTATCCATTCCATCTACCAATTGCATAAATCGTGTATTGGCAAATGTTGCAAAACCTCTTGTGTTTACAGATTTGAATGTTAAACTGTTTGTATTAACATCAACACCTTTTAAGTTTTCTAACGCATCGTAATACGTAGGTGACGAAGAGTTTTTAATTGCTCTGGCGTCCATACGCTCTACCGTTACAGGGGATTCTCGTATTCTTTCAGGAGTTCTTGAGGCTGAAAGAATAATTTCGTCCAATTCTGTTCCTTCTTTAAGGACAATAGTAACGTCTTCATTGTTTTTGGTAATGTCTACAGTTACGGCTTCAAAACCGATACTACTTGCTGTAATTTTAAAAGGTGGTTTCTGATCTGTTGATAATTTGAATTTTCCATCAAAATCAGTACTTGTTCCAGTAGAAGTTCCTACTACAACAATGTTAACACCTGGGATTGGCATGTTATCGCCATCAACAACTTTTCCACTAATATTGGTTTGCGCAAATAATCCGGCACAAACCAACATAGCTAAAATTGATAGGTATGCTCTCATAAGTCTTTTGGTTTAGTTATTATGAGAACAATATACGCTTTTTTAGGAAATCCTTAAAGAAAGCTTAAATTTTTTAAACTTATTCTACTGTTACCGATTTTGCCAAGTTTCTTGGTTGGTCTACATTACAATCGCGCATTACTGCTATATAGTACGACAACAACTGTAAAGGAATCGTTGTTAAAAGCGGTGTAAGCAACTCTAATGTTTCAGGAATTTCAATTACATAGTCGGCAATTTTCTTGATAGTTTTATCTCCTTGCATTACTACTGCAATGATTTTTCCTTTTCTAGATTTTATTTCCTGAATGTTACTTACTACTTTGTCATAGTGTCCTTTACGTGTAGCAATAACCACTACTGGCATTTGCTCATCAATTAATGCAATAGGTCCGTGCTTCATTTCTGCTGCTGGATATCCTTCTGCATGAATGTATGAAATCTCCTTTAATTTTAATGCGCCTTCTAAAGCTACTGGGAAGTTGTATCCTCTTCCTAAGTATAAGAAGTTGGTTGCATCTTTGTAAATGTCAGCGATTGTTTTTACGTGATTGTCAGATTGTAGTGTTTTTTCAACTTTTGCAGGAATTGCGTCCATTTCAGATAAATACTGATGGAATTCTGAAGTTGAAATTGTTCCTTTTTTCTGTGCTAATTTTAAAGCAATTAACGTTAGTACTGTAATTTGTGTTGTGAATGCTTTTGTTGAAGCTACTCCAATTTCTGGACCTGCATGTGTATATGCACCTGCATGTGTTTCTCTTGAAATTGAAGAACCTACTACATTACATACACCAAAAACAAATGCGCCCTTACTTTTTGCCAGTTTGATAGCAGCCATTGTATCGGCAGTTTCTCCTGATTGAGATATTGCGATAACCACGTCATTTTCTGTAATGACAGGATTTCGGTATCTAAATTCAGAAGCATATTCTACTTCGACAGGGATTCTTGTTAGGTTTTCAAACACATATTCTGCTACTAGTCCTGCATGCCAAGATGTTCCGCAAGCAACAACAATAATTCTATTTGCATTTAAAAACTTTTCAATATTGTCATCAACTCCAGCCATACGAATGATGCCTTCATTTGCCAACATTCTTCCTCTAAACGTATCCAAAATTGCTCTTGGCTGTTCGTATATTTCTTTCAACATAAAGTGATCGTAACCACCTTTTTCAATCTGCTCTAAGTTTAATTGTAATTCTTGTACGTACGGATCAACTAGTGAGTCATCTTTTATTTTACGAACTTTTACTTTTTTACCTCTGCGTACAATCGCCATTTCTTCATCTTCAAGGTAAATTGCATTGTTTGTATATTCGATGAAAGGAGTTGCATCAGAAGCAATAAAAAACTCTTCTTCACCAATACCAATTACCAACGGACTTCCCAAACGTGCTACTACAATTTCGTCTGGTTTGTTTTTATCAAACACAGCAATTGCATACGCTCCTACAACTTGATTTAACGCAATTTGAACTGCTTTACCAAGTTTTACGCCTTCGTTATTTTTTACATCTTCAATAAGATTTACCAATACCTCAGTATCTGTATCTGATTGAAATGTGAAACCTCTATTGATTAATTCCTGCTTTAACGGATCGTAGTTTTCAATGATTCCGTTGTGAATTATTACCAATTCACCCGAGTTTGAATAATGTGGATGTGAGTTTACATCATTCGGCTCTCCATGAGTTGCCCAACGCGTATGACCAATTGCTAAAGATCCATTAACTGAAATCTCTTCTTTTACACGACTTTCTAAATCGGCAACCTTTCCTTTGGTTTTTGATAGTTTGATGTTTTTACCATCATATATCGCGACACCTGCGCTATCATACCCTCTGTATTCAAGTCTTTTTAAACCTTTTAATACTACTGGATACGCTTCTCTGTGACCTATGTAACCTACAATTCCGCACATAATTTTTTCTTAAGTATTGATATTAATTGCTTTCTGGGATAGTATAAAATATTTCCAACTTCAGCCTTTTTTCTTCTGGTGAAGCTAGCGTACTTCCATGTAAAACAGTTCCGAATGGATTCATTATTGAGACAATAGGAACAAATTCTTCTTCAAAAGTACCTGTCTGTATTTCTCCACTATTCGCAACTCTTATATCTGAAGAAACGGCCAATCCTAAATTGTAATTGGTTGAATCTCTACGAACAAGGTTGTTAATATGCTCCGTAATTCGAATTTTATACTGTGTCGCATTTCCGTCATCGTCGCGTTCTAAAATTCCACCATGAACTCCTTTTGATAATGGCAATGACGATGTGTTTACAGTTTCATCTACAAAATAATCAATTAAAGGAACATTGTCTCTCATATTGTATAAGTAGATACGCTGTGGATCTTCTGCATCTGCAACTTGTATGTCATTATTTACATAAAAAACCAAGTTTGCATCATTTATAATCCAACCATTTTCTCTTATTTCTTCTAATTGATCTGCAACACCATTATTATCTGTGTCAGGTCCAAAAAGTTCAACAACTGTCATAGATCCTTCTCCTCCTTTTAGATATAAATTTTCTTCACTAGCTAGTTGCGCTTCTGGCACAAACATTGGCGTGTTGAGCGTGTTTATAATATTAGCATTTGACAGACTTAAACTGTAAGCTCCTTTTTTAAACTCAACAGTATCATCTGCATCATCCGTATTTCCTTGCGTATTTACTGCTTGATATATGTAATTGATTTCAATATTGGCATTTTCAAGATCGAGTAACATGAGTGATTCTGCATTATCGGCAGTAATATGTATTCCTCTAAATAACTCTTCCGCTCTAAACACGTTATTGTTTGAAAGCTTAACACTTCCTTCATTATTGATAATTCTTTCTTGAAAGAAATCAGCATTTAATAGCACACGAATTCGCGGTGATAAAGTTTCTTCTATTACTGGATCACCATTTTCATCAAGTACAGCTGTTCCATTTACATCTGTTTCTGGCACTTCTATTTGTGAAGTGTTTATTGAAAAGTCAGACTGCTGATAAAGCGTTTGCCCTACATCTCCTGAAAAGTCTTGATCAGAAAAATAAATTTGTGGCGCACCATTTTCATCAAAAGCTCTTAGGAAATAGGTAAGCTCTTGTACGTGCAAGTTAAATGTTTGTCCAATGTTTCCGTAGACAGAATCTACCTCAACTTCTGTTTCTCCATCTTCATTAACTGTGCCCGAACTGAAATATGGAATATTTAACCATACTTCTGTAACCATTTCATTTTCTTCAACATCTGTTAAATCTTCATCTTCTTCGGCTTGCGTTTTGTCGCCAAATTCAGGATTTTCCGTTGTTAAACTCGCTTGTACCGTAAGACTTGAAAAGGTAATCCCATAAACAGGATCATCATTTTTTCCAAGTTGATACACTGGCAATCCGTTTGTTTGTACTGGATTTAGACGTTTGTTATATGCTTTTACTTGAGTATCTGCAAACAAACTAGTTGTGAAGTTATTATTTTCAATAATTTCATCTCCAACTGTACTAAATTCATCATCACAAGCTACAAAACCTAGCACCATTAAAAGCACTACTAAGCCACCTGTGAGTGTCTTTTTAAATTTGTTCATAAGTGTAATCTGTTAACCTTAATTTAAAACTTTTGTATTATAAAAATCTGTGTACGCATCGGCAAATTCTTCACTGTTTTTATATTCAAGAACGGGTTTTTCAAAACCGGTGAGATATTCTTGAACATCAGCAGGAATTTCCTCAGATGCAATTACCACGGCATCCGAATGATCCACAGCAACTTTTAGAAGGTTAGAGTAGTTTGGCTCAGCAAGTATTTCTACATTACCATCACCAATATTATCAAACTTGATTTTGTTTAGCATTTCTTTATCTAAAGTTCCATCAAATTCTTGTTTGTATACAGAAGTAACAATTTTACTATCTGTAAATAATGGTTCGTCTTTGTAATATTTACGTAAGTATAGTGGCAATAAAGAAGCCATCCAACCGTGAACGTGGATAATATCTGGTGCCCAATTTAATTTCTTGACGGTTTCTATAACACCTTTCGCAAAGAATATAGCGCGCTCGTCATTGTCTGGAAAAAGATTTCCTTCTTCATCAGTAAATGTAGCTTTACGCTTAAAATACTCTTCATTATCAATAAAATATACTTGTATTCTTTCTTTCGGTATGGAAGCTACTTTAATAATTAATGGCATATCCATATCATTAATCACTAAATTCATCCCTGACAAACGAATTACTTCATGTAATTGATGTCTTCTCTCATTGATATTTCCAAAACGTGGCATAAATATCCTAATTTGCCCACCTTTACTATTTACCATTTTAGGCGCTTCAAACGACATTGATGAAATTTCAGTTTCTGGCAAATAGGGTACTACTTCAGATGAAACGTATAAGACTCTTTTATTATTCATAAAAATACTTTTCCTTTAATAATTCAGCGTAAAACATGCAAAATTACAAAAATTATGCAGATTAACAGTAATATATTAAGTTTGCAAGCTGTTAATTTTTTCTAAATGAATATATTTTATACCCAAAATACGCTAAAAACCTTCATTGAAACGCAAAAAAATGAAGGAAAAAAAATTGGTTTTGTTCCTACAATGGGCGCATTACACAAAGGACACTTATCCTTGGTAAGGAACGCTATGACTGACAATGATATTGTATGTGTAAGTGTTTTTGTCAATCCTACACAGTTTGATAATGCTACCGATTTAGAAAAATATCCACGTACCCTAGATACGGATGTCGCTTTACTAAAAACTTTAGGAAAAAATATTTTTGTGTACGCTCCAAGCGTGGAAGATATCTATAATTCTGACATAATTTCCGAAAATTTTAGTTTTGACGGACTCGAATTTGAAATGGAAGGAAAATTTAGAACAGGTCATTTTGATGGTGTCGGCACTATTGTAAAACGTCTTTTTGAAATTGTAACACCCAACAATGCCTATTTTGGCGAAAAAGATTTTCAACAACTAATGATTATCAAAAAATTAGCTTCTAAATATAAAATCCCTGTAAAGGTAATTGGCTGTAAAATATTCCGAGAAGCTTCCGGATTGGCAATGAGTTCTCGAAATGAACGTTTATCTACCGAAGCTAGAACAGAAAGCGCCTTTATATACAAAACACTTTTAGAGGCACAAAAAAAGTTTGGCACAAAAAGTGCAAAGCAAGTAAAGGAATGGGTTCAAAATCAGTTCAGCAAACATCCTTTATTAACCTTGGAATACGTTGAAATTGCCAATATTAAAAACTTAAAAACAGTCAAACGGAAATCCAAAAAAGAAACATATCGCATATTCATTGCTGCTTTTATTGAAAATATTCGCCTAATTGACAATTTAGCATTAAATTAAAAACTTTAAAATCATTAACTTCGCCCCATGCAAGTAAACGTAGTAAAATCAAAAATACATAGAGTAAAAGTTACAGGAGCTGACTTAAATTACATCGGAAGCATCACAATTGACGAGGATCTTATGGATGCCGCAAATATTGTGCAAGGAGAACGCGTTCAAATTGTAAACAACAACAATGGAGAACGCCTTGAAACGTATGCAATTCCCGGACCAAGAGGAAGTGGAGAAATTACACTAAATGGCGCTGCCGCTCGTAGAGTTGCTAAAGACGACATTCTAATTTTAATCACCTACACTTGGATGGAAATTGAAGAAGCAAAACAATTTAAACCTTCATTGGTTTTTCCTAACGAAGCTGATAACACACTTACCTAGTTGAAAATAAAAACATCAAAAATACTAAAAATACTACTCCCACTTTCCTTGGGAGTTTTTTTAGTTTGGTACTCCTTATCTAAAACACCTTTAGATAAACTTATTGAATATTTTAAAAACGCAAATTATACGTGGGTTACACTTGGAGTTATTTGTGGAATTTTAAGCCACTTATCTAGAGCGTATCGCTGGCAATACATACTAGAACCTATGGGCTACAAACCAAAATACCCAAATAGTGTCATGGCGGTTTTTGTAGCATATTTGGCAAACCTAGGTATTCCACGTTCTGGAGAAGCACTTCGCGCATTAACGCTAACAAATTACGAAGACATTCCTTTTGAAAAAGGATTTGGAACCATTGTAGCTGAACGTGTGGCTGACTTAATCATTCTATTCATTGTCATTGGATTTACACTTTATATTGAATTTGATTTTATCTGGAATATTCTCACCAAAAATTTAGATCCCACAAAAATAATACTGCTCGTAAGTGCGATGCTTATTGCAGGAATTGGCTTGATCATTTTCATCAAAAAAGCAAAAAAAGGAATTGCACTAAAAATCAAGAACTTTATTTTAGGAATTTTTGAAGGTGCGCTCAGCATTTTAAAGATGAAACATAAATGGGGATTTATATTTCATACACTTTTCATCTGGACGATGTACATTTTAATGTTTTATCTCACCATCTTTTCGGTAGATGAACTGCATGGTAAAGTTTCTATAGGCGCTATGCTAATTGCCTTTATTGCAGGAAGTTTTAGCATTGCAGCTAGTAATGGTGGTATTGGATTTTATCCAGTAGCAGTAGCAGGTGCATTTTCACTTTTCAGCATAGCTAACGACCCAAGTATGGCTTTTGGATGGATTATGTGGGCTTCACAAACCTTAATGATTATAATTCTTGGCGGACTGTCTTTTCTTTATCTACCTATTTTTAATAGCGAAAAAAATCTTTAACTTAGGAGTCTAAACTAACCTATCCATACCATGAAAAAGTACATCATGCTATTCATTGCGTTTATATGTTTTACGAATATCAACGCACAAACGACTACTGAAAAGCTAAAATCTGAAAAGCTAAACGAAACGCGCGACATTCAATTATACATTCCCGAAGGATATTCAAAAGATAAAGTATATCCAGTTATTGTCGTACTAGATGCGCATTATCTTTTTGAAAGTGTCGTTTCCAATGCACGCTATTACAGCTATTGGGACGAAATGCCTGAATGTATTGTGGTTGGTGTAAACCAATATAAAAGTGAAGATCGCGCAAAAGACTGTGCATACAATGATGCAAGCGGTTTGCCCGAAAAGAAAAGCGCGCAATTTTTTGAGTTTATCGGAATGGAATTGGTTTCGTATGTCGAAAAAAACTATAATACTGCCAACTTTAAAATGATTGTTGGACACGATTTAACGGCAAATTTCGCAAATTACTATCTATTCAAAGAAGTGCCACTGTTTGATGCATACATTAATCTAAGCCCATACTTTGCCCCAAAAATGGAAGGACGCATTGCAACGCGTCTGGAAGAATTTGAAAACAAGAAATTCTATTACTTAGCTACTTCTGACGAAGACACTAGAAAAGAGGCAAAACGAATTAGAGGTTTCAACGAAACATTAAAAGAACTGAAAAACGAAAACATTTTTTACTACTATGATGACTTTACGGAAGCGAATCACAACTCATTAGCCGTGCAAGCAATTCCGAGAGCAATGAGTAAAATATTTACTATCTATCGCCCAATAAGTGTGAAAGAGTACAAAGAAAAAATTGTCACCTTAAAAACATCTCCTTATTTATATTTAATGGACAAATACAAAACCATTGAAGATCTTTTTGGATTTGAAAAACGCGTGACTGTAAATGATTTTATGGCTATTTATTCTGCAGTTCGCAAAAAGGAAAATAGCTCAGAAGACCTAGAACTTTTGGCCAAATTGGGCAAAAAAGAATATCCAGATACTGCATTATTTCACTTTTTTATGGGCGAATATTATGAAAAAATAGGGAAGCCTAAAAAAGCATTGCGCATGTATCAAAACGGTTTTAGCATGAGTCCGATCGATTTTATCACAAAGGATTTAATGCTAGACAAAGCAGACAAAATAAAACAAGACTTCGGTTGGTAATAATACTATGGCAAAAGTAAAAACGAGCTTTTTCTGTCAAAACTGCGGCTCGCAGTTTGCAAAGTGGCAAGGACAATGTTCTTCCTGTAAGCAATGGAATACAATTGTAGAAGAAGTCATTCAAAAAGAAGTAAAAGCCAATTGGCAACAACAAGAAAAAGGGAGTTCGCGCATTTCAAAACCTACGTTAATTCACGAAATAAGTTCAGCTACTGAAAAACGCTTGCCAACTTCCGATCAAGAACTTGACAGAGTTTTAGGTGGTGGAATTGTCCCTGGATCACTTATTTTACTTGGCGGTGAACCCGGAATAGGAAAAAGTACACTCTTACTCCAAATTTCACTTAAATTACCTTATAAAACTTTGTATGTTTCTGGCGAAGAAAGCCAAAAGCAAATAAAAATGCGTGCCGAACGTATTAGTCAAAAAAATTCCAATTGTTTAGTGCTGACTGAAACAAAAACGCAAAACATATTTAAGCAAATTGCCGAAGTTCAACCTGATATTGTCGTAATTGATTCGATTCAAACCTTACATTCAGACTATATAGAATCATCTGCGGGAAGCATTTCTCAAATCAGAGAATGTACTACGGAGTTGATCAAATTTGCCAAAGAAAGTGGCGTTCCTGTATTTTTGATTGGTCATATTACGAAAGATGGAAACATTGCCGGACCAAAGATTTTAGAACACATGGTAGACACCGTTTTACAGTTTGAAGGCGACCGAAATCATGTATATCGTATTTTACGATCACTTAAAAATCGTTTCGGATCTACGTCCGAATTGGGAATTTACGAAATGCTGTCAGATGGTTTGCGCGAAGTCAGCAATCCGTCCGAAATTTTAATCTCCAAAAATGCTGACGAACTCAGCGGAACAGCGATTGCAGCTACTTTGGAAGGCGCACGACCGTTGATGATTGAAATTCAAGCATTAGTAAGCACCGCAGTTTACGGAACACCGCAACGAAGCACGACAGGCTACAACGCCAAACGCTTAAACATGATATTGGCAGTATTGGAAAAACGTGCTGGTTTCAAATTAGCCGCAAAAGATGTCTTTTTAAATATCACTGGCGGAATTAGCATTGATGATACCGCGATTGATTTGGCTGTTATTGCAGCAATTTTATCAAGTAACGAAGATGAAGAAATTTCCAAGACAAATTGTTTTGCTGCAGAAATCGGATTGGCAGGAGAAATTCGTCCTGTAAACCGAATTGATCAACGTATTTTAGAAGCTGAAAAATTAGGTTTTACTACCTTTTTCGCTTCCAAACACAATAAAATATCCTTAAAAAATACCAAAATCAATGTTGTGCTAATCTCTAGAATTGAGGATTTAGTTTCGCATTTGTTTTAGTGTGTTTTTGTTGATTTGACAAATTGTTTCTTTGTTTATAAAAGAGACAGATTGCCGCGTCGTAAACTCCTCGCAATGACGTTTCTGATCACAAAGTAACATGTAAAGTTATCAAAAAACAGATTGCCACGCGTTTTTATCAAAACGCTCGCAAAGACGTTTCAAAGAATTTTAAGAAGATACGCGAAGCAATCAAAAAGCAAAGTGAGCCAAAAGCAAAGCGACCAAAAAAATCTAAAAGGCGAAGCCGATCTATCAGCGAGAAGCGGTCTAAAAGTGCGATCTAATTTACGGTGCCGGATTCGGAATACTATTATGAATTTCATTAATTCCGTCAAGTATTTCTTGTGACAATTCAACATCAATACTTGCTATGTTTTCTTTGAGTTGCTCCATTTTACTAGCGCCAATGATATTTCCTGTTACAAATGGTTGCTGATTTATAAAAGCCAGTGACATTTGTGCCAAACTTAATCCGTGCTTTTTAGCCAAGTCATAATATTGTTGTGTTGCGTCGGTTGCTTCTTTTCCGCTGTAGCGCGCAAAACGTGGAAACAATGTTAAACGTGCATCATCAGGTAATTTCCCGCCTAAGTATTTTCCAGAAAGCACTCCAAATCCGAGTGGTGAATATGCCATTAAACCTATTCCTTCGCGCATAGAAACTTCTGCCAAACTCGTTTCAAAACTTCTACATAAAAGTGAATATGCATTTTGAATGGTGACCATTCTTGGCAATCCTTTTTTAGATTCTTCTAAATAACGCATGGTTCCCCAAGGTGTTTCGTTTGAGATTCCAACTTGACGAATTTTCCCTTCTTTGATCAATTCATCTAATGCATGTAAACTTTCGTTGAAATTATCTTGCCAAGGATCATTCGGATTGTGTTTGTAATCGCGTTGCCCAAAGAAGTTTGCTTGACGCTCTGGCCAATGCAATTGATATAAATCTAAATAATCTGTTTGTAAACGTTTCAGACTGTTTTCTACTGCATCTTTGATGGCTTCTGGACTAAATCCGTTGGTTCTTATATGTGCTGTATAATCGCCTGGACCTGCAATTTTAGAAGCCAATACAACTTTATCTCTGTTTCCTGTTTTTTTGAACCAAGTTCCAATAATACGTTCTGTTTCCGCATAGGTTTCAGCCGTTGCAGGCACTGGATACAATTCGGCAGTATCAAAAAAGTTAACGCCTTGTTCTAGTGCATAATCCATTTGTTCATGACCTTCGGCTTCGGTATTTTGATTTCCCCAAGTCATGGTTCCTAAGCATATTTTGCTAACTTTTATATTTGTATGTGGAATTTTTGTGTATTTCATTTTTATTTTCTTTTTCAGTTTTTTGTTTGAAATCCTTGCTCTTTGATTCCGCATTAAGGATAGAGCTGATATCCTTTTTGATTTGGAACGTCATTACGAGGAGTAAACGACGAAGTAATCTGTTTCTTTTTGAGCAGATTGCTACAATAAATTTAAAATTTATCTCGCAATGACAAGATCAAAAAGATAAAAGCGAAAGCCTGACCTCCATTTTTCTTGGAGGAAATGCCCAAATTTTAGTTCAATCCTTTGCAATAATTATCTTTCCAATGGATTCCTGCCTCCGCAGGAATGACAAATTACACGGCTATTTCTACCAAAATTGGACAGTGATCCGAGTGTTTTGCTTCGGGCAGAATGGTTGCTCTGGAAATATTTTCTTTTAACGGTTCGCTGACCATGTTATAATCAATACGCCAACCTTTGTTATTGTTTCGTGCATTTGCGCGGTAACTCCACCAGCTGTAATGATGTGGTTCTTTGTTTAAATGACGAAACGAATCGATGAATCCGCTATCGATAAAACTTCCAATCCAAGCGCGTTCTTCAGGTAAAAATCCTGAAACACCTTTCATTTTTGGGTTGTGAATGTCTATTGCTTCATGACAAATATTATAATCGCCACAAACGACCAAGTTTGGAATTTCCTTTCGCAGATTGGTCAAGTATTCCTTGATTTCGTCCATGTATTGAAATTTGAAATTCAATCGTGCATCGTTGGTTCCAGATGGCAAATACATGCTCATTATGGAAATATTGTCAAAGTCGACACGCAAGTTGCGACCTTCAAAATCCATGGTTTCAATTCCTGTTCCGTATTCAATATGATTTGGTTCTTCTTTACAAAGAATTGCCACGCCGCTGTAGCCTTTTTTTTGGGCACTGTACCAATAGTTGTATTTGTAACCTGCTTTCGCAAACACTTCCAAATCGAGTTGTTCTTTAAGCGCTTTGATTTCTTGTATGCAAATTACATCGGGATTTGCTTGTTGTAGCCATTCTAGGAATCCTTTTTTGATAGCGGCACGAATTCCGTTTACGTTGTAAGATATTATTTTCACGCGTGTATTTTTTTATTTCTTGAAGAGTATTAAATAAAAGCGCATTTTATGGTGCTTTTATTCTTCTTCGTTATCGCTTAGTCTACGTTCTAGTTCTGCTTGAAATTCTTCCATTACAGGTTTTACCGTGCTTTCTGGAAGATCGGCAATGCGTATGTACATTAAACCATCGACAGCATTATTGAATAGTGGATCTACGTTGAACGCAATTACTTTTGCATTTTGCTTTACATACTTTTTAATCAGTACAGGCATGCGTAAACTTCCTGGTTCTATTTCGTCAATAATTCTGTCAAATTTGATTAAATCCGCTTTGGTTTCATCAAAAATAAAGTCTTTATCAGCATCTTTTAGTTTTACTTTAAATTCTTTTTTCGGATGAATGTATTGTGCGATGTATGGATCGTAATAGTGCGATTTCATAAACTCAATCATCAACGATTTTGAGAAGTTTGAAAACTTGTTACTGATACTTACACCACCAATTAGGTATTTGTGTTCTGGATAACGCAAGGTTGTATGCACAATTCCTTTCCAAAGTAAGAATAAAGGCATTGGTTTTTGCTGGTATTCTTTGATAATGAATGCGCGTCCCATTTCAATGGATTGACTCATCATTTTGTGTAATTCTGGTTCAAAACGAAATAAGTCTTGCAGATAGAAACCATTGATTCCGTGGTTTGCATAAATCTGACTTCCTAAGCCCATTCTGTATGCTCCGGCAAGTTTTTTTGCTACGTTATCCCATAAAAACATGTGATGATAATAGTAATCAAACTTATCTAAATCGATTGCATTATTGGTTCCTTCACCAATTTCGCGAAACGTAATTTCACGAAGTCTTCCCATTTCTCGAAGTACATTCGGAATCTCAGCAGCTTCTGCTAAAAATACTTGATAGTTTTTACTTGTAAGTAAATGGTGTTTTTTAGATAAGCTTTCAACTTCCTTTTGAATGATTTCCGCAGAAACTGGCGTAATAATTTCTTTTGGCGGTTTCGGAATTTTTAATGAGGTCGGCACTTTACTCAACAAGTTCTGCTTTTCATACGTGTTGGACAACATGTATGTTTTTTTGCGCAGAAACTCTGTGAAGTCTGGCAAACTTTCGTACTCATTTTGTGATTTTACGGAAATTGGCTTTCCAATTCGCACTTTTATGACTCTATTTTTTTGTGTTAATAATTCAGATGGCAATTTTGCGGTTCTGAATGTGTCACTAATTTTAGCCAATCTGTAAAAAAAGCGGCTATTTTTTGCGTGAAAATAAATTGGTACTACAGGAACTTTCGCTTTTTGCACCAATTTCATGGCAGCTTCTTCCCAAGGTTTGTCTACAATTAGTTTTCCATCTTTATAGGTTGAAACTTCTCCTGCTGGGAAAATACCTAATGGTTTTCCTTCGCGTAAATGCATGATAGATTGTTTGAAACCTGCCAAACTTGATTTTGCTCCTTTGTGATCTTCAAAAGGGTTTACAGGCATTATATACGGCTTCAGTGGATCGACTCTATGCAGTAGAAAATTTGCAATAATTTTATAATCTGGTCGCTGCTCTACCATGAGTTTTAACAACAAAATTCCATCAATTCCACCAAGTGGATGATTGGAAATTGTAATGTAGGCACCATCTTTGGGAAGCCGTTTTAAGTCTTCTTCGGGAATTTCAAATTTAATCTTATACTCATCTAATAATGCATTTAGAAATTCTAAATCATCAAGATGTTTATGTTTGTCATAAATTTTGTTCACATCAGAGATACGCAATACTTTCATCAAAACCCAACTTACGAAGGTTCCGATGAAGCCATATTTATCTAATTTGACAGCTTTTGCAACTTCTTTAGCAGTTACCAATCCCATATATCCATTTTAAGGCGAATTACAAATATAGCAAAACAACCTCAATATATTTTATTTATTTTACAACTAGTTGAATCGTTTGTTCTGCGCGTTGTTCTAATAGAATTTCTTTGTCTTTTTGTAATCCTGCAATTGCTGATTCTGTAAAGTGTCGGATTGTATACAAAGACACGTTTTCATAATGTGTTACTTTGAATTTTGATCGCAAGGTTTTGAGTAATTTTTCTAAATTATCAAACTTATTATCTACACACACCGAAAAACTAATTGCTGAGTTTTGAATGACATCCACTTTCATTTTACAATCGTGCAATAATTTGAAAATTTCGCTAATGTTATTTTCCACAATAAAAGAAAAATCTAACGACGAAAGTGAAATCAAAATTTGATTCTTTTTGACAATAAAACACGGAATATTTGGCGAAATTCCAACTCCTTTTGTGACCACAGTTCCGTCATTTTTAGGATTTAGAAACGACTTTACATATAACGGAATTTCTTTTCGTTGCAATGGCTGTAATGTTTTTGGGTGAATTACCGAAGCTCCATAAAATGCCAACTCAATTGCTTCTCGATACGAAATGTTGTGTAATAATTGTGCGTTTTCAAAATACCGAGGATCGGCATTTAAAACACCTGGCACATCTTTCCAAATGGTTACATTTTCCGCATTTAAACAATAGGCAAAAATTGCAGCAGAATAATCCGAACCTTCTCTCCCTAAAGTTGTGGTAAAGTTGTTTGGATCGCTTCCAATGAAACCCTGTGTAATGTTGAGTTTATTTTTATTTACTTTTTGTTTGATGTTTTCCTGCGTCAATTCCCAATCTACTTTAGCATCACGATAACTCGTATCTGTTTTGATCAATTCGCGCACATCTAACCAAATATTTTCAACAGCAACACTATTGAGATATGCACTTACGATTGTCGTAGAAATTAATTCCCCAAAGGAAACCAATTGATCATATACATAGTTATAATCAGGCGATTTGTTTCGACCTAAAAAACCTTGCATTTCCTCAAAAAACTGTTTTATTTTTTTAAAGATAGGATGACTTTCGTTTGGAAATAATTCTAGTAGAATTTCATTATGGTATTTAGCTATTTCTTGAATAGATGCTTGCAATTCTTTATTTTCCTCAAAATAGTTTTTGATGACAACTTCTATGGCATTGGTTGTTTTTCCCATGGCAGAAATCACAATTAAGGTATTGTCATACCCAACTTCTTGCAATACGTTGACTACGTTTTTTACTCCTGTAGCGTCTTTTACAGACGCGCCACCAAATTTGAATATTTTCATAACAAAATTTTATTTTGTTGTTCCCGCGAAGGCAGGAATCAGTTTTGTTTTTATAGTACTTCTCGATACTATTTTCTGTCTATCTCGACTGCGCTCGATATGACAGAAAATCACTCGAAGTGACGATTATGCTTCGTTGTAAATCTCAAAACGTCAGGTCGAGTGGCGAATCTGTAATTCGTTGTATCGAGATCTGCTTGAAATTTATAATAGTGATTTTAAAGAAACAGATTGCCACGTCGTATACTCCTCGCAATGACGTTTCCAAAATCTCACTACTCAATACTTATATCTAACATCTAATTTTATTTCCGTTTCACTAAATAATTTTCAATTCCTTTTTCATCTAATTGCACTACATGCCAATCGCGTTTTACATCTGCTCCAATATGTTCGTAAAATTCAATTGCAGGCGTATTCCAATCCAATACTTCCCAACCAATTCGTTTGACACCTAAGTCGTTTCCAAATGTAATAACTTCCGTTAACAAATTGCCACCAATTCCTTTGCCACGCGCTTTTTCGCTTACAATTAAATCTTCTAAATGCAAAACCTCTCCTTTCCAGGTGGAATAGCGCATGTATACCAATGCAATTCCTAAGACTTCTTCGTCGGTTTCGGCTAAGAAACAGTGAAATTTTGGATGCGCTCCAAATCCATCTTCACGCAAATCTTCTGCTGTAATAACAACCGCATCTGCTTCTTTTTCAAAAATTGCCAATTCATTGATTAATTTAAAAATAGCATCTACATCAGTTGAAACGGCTTTTCGGATAGTAAAGTTCATAATTTTAAAAGAATTTGCACAAAGATACCAATGGAAAAATTATAATTTTTACGAAAACGTTATAGTTATACAAAATTATCGATATTTGTGATCTGAGAAACAACCTAGAACAAAATGGCTAAAAAAAATCAAACCTTAGGAGAGTTTATTATAGAAAACCAAGCTGAATTCAAATATTCTTCTGGAGAACTTTCCCGATTAATCAATTCCATCCGATTGGCAGCAAAAGTGGTAAATCACGAAGTAAATAAAGCTGGATTGGTTGACATCATTGGCGCAGCTGGCGAAACAAATATTCAAGGAGAAGATCAGCAAAAGCTTGATATATATGCCAATGATAAGTTTATTCAAACCTTAACGAATAGAAATATTGTTTGCGGAATTGGCTCTGAAGAAAACGATGATTTTATTGCGATTAATAGTTCTGATGAAAATAATCAGAATAAATATGTTGTATTAATAGATCCGCTAGATGGCTCTTCTAATATTGACGTAAATGTGTCTGTAGGAACTATTTTTTCTGTGTACAGAAGAATTACACCAGTTGGCACACCTGTAACAATAGAAGATTTTCTGCAAGAAGGAAATCAACAAGTTGCCGCAGGTTATGTAATTTACGGAACATCTACAATGTTGGTGTATAGTACAGGACATGGCGTTAATGGATTTACGTTAAATCCTGCTATTGGAACGTTCTATTTATCGCATCCAAATATGCAATTTCCAGAAACAGGAAATATTTACTCTATTAATGAAGGAAACTATGCGCACTTCCCGCAAGGCGTTAAAGAATATATTAAGTATTGCCAAGAAGAAAAAGAAGACAGACCGTATACTTCGCGTTATATTGGTTCCTTAGTTTCTGATTTTCATAGAAATTTAATTAAAGGTGGAATTTATATTTACCCACAAACTTCCAAAGCGCCTAACGGAAAACTGCGCTTATTGTACGAATGCAATCCAATGGCATACTTGGCCGAACAAGCAAATGGACTAGCTACAGACGGTTTTCAGCGTATTATGGATATTAAACCAACGGAGCTTCATCAACGTGTTGCAATTTTCTGTGGAAGTCGAAAAATGGTAGAAAAAGCCAAAGAGTTTATGAAGAACTCGTAGGAAAGTTATTTGCTTTGTTAAAAATTGTTATTTTTGTGTAAATCGGAGAAAAATAAAATACTTCTACATGGCAACAAAAGGTAAAAATACCACTGATGCGGATCAAGCAAATCAAAACATTGCAGATCCATCTACTAAGATTGAAGCAATTAAGAATTTAATTTTTGGAGAAAATATTCAGGAGTATAATTCTGAATTCGACAATATTAAGAATGATATTCTTGCAAAAAAGCAAGCACTAGAAAACTTAATTGAAGAAGTGCGTTCAGAATTGATTCAAAATATTGATAATTTAAGCACAGACTTAAATATTCGTATTACGGAATTAGAATCCAACATGGAAAATAAAGTGGATGATTTAAACGAGAAAAAAGTAGACCGCAGACAATTAGGTCAATTACTCATCAATCTTGGCGAAAAGATTGGAAAAGAGTAAAACTCAACATACCTTTCATGTGTATTTATGACGGAAGCTGATAAATTAGCGTTATTAAAAGATTTATTACTCACAGATGATCGTGCGTATGCGCAATCGATACACGATAAAATTAAAGCGCTCGAAGAAATTATAAACGAGCAAAAAAAGCTTTCCAATAAAGTTGATCCTATTATTGATGAAAAATTGGAAACGTTTATTGAAGAAATTCCCGAAACACTCGGACCTACCATTACAGAAGCACTTGCCGAACAGATAAAAAACTCTAAAGATCAAGTTGTAGAAGCATTGTATCCTATTATGGGTAAAATGATTAAAAAGTATATTGCACAAGAAATTAGCTTACTTTCCGAACGTATCAATCAACAATTAGAAGATAGTTTCTCTACCCAAAGCTGGAAACGAAAACTTAAATCTTTGTTTGGAGGCGTTAAAGAAGAAGAGTTATTATTGAGCCAATTAACAGCAGTTTCCAAAGTGGAGCAAGTGTTGGTTATTGAAAAGAACTCTGGAATGCTTATTGGGCAATATGCCAAAGCGGAAACGATTGATAAAGACATGGTTTCTGGAATGCTTACTGCAATTAAAAGCTTTGTGGAAGATGCATTTAATGAGAAAAGCCAAAATTTAGAGTTGATTGAGTACGAATTGTATCACATTCACATTCAAAGCTTTGTATCTTTTTACGTCGCAGTTGCTATTTCTGGAGAATATAATCTTATATTTAAGAACAAATTACAAGATATAATCTTTAATTTTACAGATAACTTCTTAAGTTTATTTAATGATTTGAATGAAATTAAAGAAGAAGATATTACTAACGAATTAGAATTCTACTTTAGTACGAATGAAGAAAGCCTCTAAAAAAATTATTCTATTGGGTCACTTTGGTGTCGGAAAATCTTCATTGATTCGACAGTTTGTGGAAAATACTTTTACCAGTGATTATAAAGTTACCATTGGAGTTCACATCTTAAAGAAAGAAATTGAAATTTCGCCCGATGAAACCGTTTCGCTTATTATTTGGGATTTGGAAGGATACGACGATATTAAAAAAACAAGAACTTCGTATTTACTAGGAACACATGGTTTTATTTATGTGTTTGACATTACACGTCCTGCAACTTTTGAAAATTTAAAAGATGATATTGCTTACCTAACCAGTCAATATGCAAATACGCCATTGAAAATAGTTGGAAATAAAGCAGATTTGGTAACAAAAAGTTATTTACAAGAAAACAAAGACATGTTTGGTGTAACGCCAGACTTTATTACCAGTGCAAAAACAGGTACTAAAGTAGATGACATGTTTATTACATTGGCTAAAGAACTAGTGAAATAATTATGATGTTAGAAACGTATAGAGGAAAGTATTTTCATCCTAGAACTCAGTTTATAACTATTGACAACTCCGGAAATGTATTAGAAAGTGACAATGTGCTGTTTTCACTAAAAAAAGGAGATCCTATCAGTACTGTCAGTGGTTTTTTTGAAGGACTTTCTACTTATTTTGAAATTGATGAAGACAACGATATTAAATTCACTTGTATTCATTTAGAAAATAAGGATAAAAAAGAATACACTTGCGATATTGAGTTTAAAACCTTTGCTGGCAATCAACCAACGCTGGTTATAATTCACGATTTTTCCGATCATTACGAGTATTATCAAGAAGTAGCGCAAAGCAGAAATGAATCTGTGATTAATTCGCAAATACTCGAACTACAAAATAAATATCTTAAAGAAAAAGAAGATTTTAAAAATACATTCATCGCTAATTTTAGCCATGAATTGCGTAATCCATTAACTGGAATTACTGCATTTTGTTCGGTTTTACAAAAAACGGACATGACATTAGAACAGCAAGATTATGTAGAAGTAATTCAAGCTTCTGGCGATCATTTAAAAAATATGATTGGTGATATTTTAGAAGTTTCTAAGATTGAAGTTGGGAAACTCACCATGCATGAAGAACTGTTTGATTTTCAAGCACTTATTGAAGTATTAAAATTTACGTATATCGTAAAGGCAAAACAAAAAAACATTGCGTTTGAAGTAATTTTTGACGAGAAAATTCCGAAATATATTGAAGGCGACAAAACACGTATCAAACAGGTTTTTGAAAACTTAATTGAAAACGCACTTAAATTTACAACATCAGGAAAGATTACATTTTCTGTTAAGGAAAATCAACGCAGAGCCCGAAAAGTAAATATAAATGTAAGTGTACAAGATACGGGTATTGGAATTCCAGCAGACAAGCTAGACTTAGTTTTTAACAGTTTTACACAGCTCAACAATTCAAAAAAATACGCAGGTACAGGACTTGGATTGTCTATTGTAAAAGGCTTAGTGGAATTGATGGAAGGTAAAATTGCGGTAGAAAGTGAAGAAAAAGTCGGTTCAACCTTTAAACTAAACATGAACTTTAAATATCCAATCAATCAAGAAGATACTACTTCCGAACAGAAATTGGATAACAAAGATAAAAGCGCCTTATCTAAAGAAAAATACAACATCCTACTTGCAGAAGATTCCGAATTGATACAAATGTCTGTGCTAAAAATACTAGCGCAAGAAGGAAAGTTCTTTTTGGATATCATTACCAACGGAGAAGATGCTATTGAAAGTATCATTCATAATGAATACGATTTAATTTTGATGGACATTCGCATGCCAGGAACACATGGAGACGAATTGACAAAGATGATTCGCTCATTACCTGTACCAAACTGTAAAACGGTTCCTATTTTAGCGTTGACAGCTAATTTATACGACACCGATAAAAAACGGTATAAAAAAATGGGTATGACAGATATTATTGAAAAACCTTTTGACGAAAGTACGTTACTAAAAAAGATTTATAAATACTTAAAATAATGATTTAGATTCGTGCATACACAGGAATGAAAATGATAAAGCATAAAAAAACCGAACTTATATGAGTTCGGTTTTTTTATGCTTTATCGTTTTAGAATTAACGATTCATATTTTTAATTTCATCTTTAAAATCTTCTGAATCCACACCTTTTCCAACTAACATTAGCGCTTTGTGTACAACATACGCAACATTTTCTGGAGAAAATCCTAAACCAATTCCCAAACGTTCTAAAATTACCGTTTGTTTTGGTCCTAACTCATGGTCAGCGTACACCATACGCGTTAAATCGAATAAACGACTCAAACGCTCATTGTACATTGTTGGTGGATTTACAGGATGTGATTTGTAATCTTTTAAAATCTCTTTATAGTTACTTTCTGAGATATCTAACCTTCTTGCCATTCTATCTAAAAAAGCTTTTTCCTCATCTGTAATAACATCATCACTCATCGCCACACGTACAATCGCTGCAAAATGATCTTGATTTCTTTTACGAAATCCACTTGAATATAAATCTGATATAGACATTTCTTAATTTTTAGTGCTGCAAATATAAATATTCTATTGTTTTTTTAAGCAAAATTTCAGCTTCATTTTCTACCATTTCTAATGAGTTCAGTATATTTGCATCTAAATTTTTATCACCGTGAGTATATCCAAAATCTCGCAGCATTTTTCACAGTCTCCCGAACTTGGGAAATTGAGG
The DNA here is from genome assembly GCF_045105435.1 of Kordia sp. Classification (GTDB taxonomy): domain Bacteria; phylum Bacteroidota; class Bacteroidia; order Flavobacteriales; family Flavobacteriaceae; genus Kordia. The sequence goes on from NZ_JBGCDL010000121.1 coordinate 39,379, forward strand.
CAAGCCATTGCCAAAAATCAAGAAAAAATACATGTAAAAGGCGTTACAGGTTCCAGCCTGTCATTTGTTATTTCGGAAACATTCAAGCAAAGTGAAATGCCTTTTATCTTTGTGTTAGATGACAAGGAAGAAGCTGCCTATTACCTAAACGATTTAGAACATTTACTCAACGATAAAGATGTACTTTTTTATCCTGGAAGTTACCGCAGACCGTATCAAATTGAAGAAACGGACAATGCAAATGTGTTGCTTCGCGCGGAAGTGCTAAACCGAATTAATTCGCGCAAAAAACCTTCGTTAATTGTTACGTATCCGGATGCGCTGTTTGAAAAAGTGGTGACGCGAAAAGAACTCGAAAAAAATACACTCAAAATTTCGCTGAACGATAAGTTATCAATCGATTTTGTGAATGAAACTTTGTTTGAATACAATTTTAATCGTGTGGATTTTGTCACGGAACCTGGCGAATTTTCAGTTCGTGGTGGAATTGTGGATGTGTATTCGTTCTCGAATGACGAACCGTATCGAATTGAATTTTTTGGCGATGAAGTAGATAGTTTGCGTACGTTTGATGTGGAAACACAATTGTCTACCGAAAAGGTAAAAAAGATCAGTATCATTCCGAATGTAGAAAATAAAGCTTTGCAAGAATCTCGCGAAAGCTTTTTAAAATATATTCCAGGTAAAACGATTGTTTTTGCTAAGAATACAGAGTTGCTATTTGGACGAATTGATAAATTGTTTCGCAAAGCAACAACCGCTTTTGGGCAACTATCCGAAGAAATTAAACACAATACTCCAGAAGAATTATTCTGTACAAAAGAACTTTTACAACATCAGTTTTTAGACTATACTATTGTAGAGTTGACGACGAATCCGTTGTTAAAAGCAGATACATTCATCAACTTTAATATCACGCC
>NZ_JBGCDL010000122.1:0-4054 GCF_045105435.1 Kordia sp.
TTTTTTTATGTGATTTGTGTTTTCCATTTCTTTATATATTCCTTCAAAATTGTCTTGCAACATCAGGCTTTTAAATTCCTGTAAGTTGGCAATGTATTCGTTGAGTGTTTCAATGACATTGGTTTTGTTTTGCTCAAATATTGGTGTCCACATTGCTGGTGAACTTTTTGCCAAACGCACTGTGGAAGCAAATCCACTACCTGCCAAATCGAAAATATCGCGTTCATTTTTTTCTTTTTCAATGACCGTTTTCCCTAGCATAAACGCACTTATATGCGATAGATGCGATACATACGCAATGTGTTTGTCGTGCGATTTTGGGTCCATGTACCGAATGCGCATGCCTAGATTTTTAAATAACTCCAATGCTTTTTCTTGCAGAGTGAACGCTGTTTTTTCTACTTCGCAAATGATGTTTGTTTTGCCATCAAATAAACGTTTTATAGCTGCGGAAGGTCCTGAAAATTCCGTTCCTGCAATTGGATGCGCGGCTAAAAAATTGCGTCGTCTTGGATGTGCTGCAATGCTTTCGCAAATTTTTTCTTTTGTTGAACCTGCATCAATTACCAATGTGTTATCATTGATATTGTCTAACACTTCCGTGATGACCTTTATAGAAGCATGCACGGGAATTGTAATGATGACAATATCTGCATTTTGCACGTTTTGAAGCGTTGCTTTTTTATGAATTAACTGTCTTTGCAGTGCTTCTTCGAGATGCGTTTCGTTTACATCAATGCCATACACAGTTGTTTCCGGATATTTTTCCTGAATATCCAGCGACATGCTTCCGCCAATGAGTCCAACTCCTATGATGTATACGTTCATATTAACTTTTGTCTATAATTTTATTTATTTTTTGATTGCAGAAGTAAAAAATACTTTTTCCTTCAAGCGTAATTTCAGTTCCTTTTTTTAATGTTTCTGTTATGTCTACTGCGAAAATTCCCTTGTATATTATTGATACTTCAAACTTGTTTTCTGCATCATTTTTTAATATTCCTTTTATTTGTTGATTCCGCATTGAAAATAGCGTTGCTGCTTTTTTAGCTTGCGTTTCAAATTCTTCAATTCCTTTTGTAGAAAGCGTTCGTTTTTCAGAATCATAGTTTTCAAAAATGATATCAGGCTGCATGTTTTCTATCATTCCTGAGATATCAAAGTTATTGTACGCATTAATGTATGCGTGTATGATTGCTATTTGCTTTTCCATGTCAAATTCGTTGAATGACTTCTTTTATTTTTTCTTCGGACACACATAACGAGAATCGAATGTATCCTTCACCTTGCGTTCCAAATATGCTTCCAGGCGTAATGAACACGTCTTTTTCGTATAATAGCTTGTCTACAAATGCTTCCGAACTTAACTGATTGTCTGCTGGCAGTTTTGCCCACACAAACATTCCTGCTGTTTCTGTACTGAATTCACAGTGCAGTTTTGTCGCTAATTCCCAAATAAGTTTACGACGTTTTTTATATATTTTATTGAGATTTGTAAACCATTCACTGGAACTTTCTAAGGCTTTGATTGCTCCTTTTTGAATTCCGTAAAACATACCAGAATCCATGTTACTTTTTACTTTTAAAACATGCTGAATGTGCTCGGCTTTTCCCATTACCATTCCTGTACGCCAACCTGCCATATTGAATGATTTGCTTAGCGAATTGAGTTCTAAAGCCACTTCTTTTGCGCCATCAATACTTAGTATGCTTAACGGTTCTTCATTTAAGATGAAACTGTATGGATTGTCATTGATGATAAGAATTTGATGTTTTTTAGCAAACGTAATGAGTTCTTCAAAGAATGCTTTGCTTGCTTTAGCGCCTGTTGGCATGTGCGGATAGTTTACCCACATAAGCTTTACTTTGCTTAGGTCTTGCTTTGCTATTTCTTTTAAGTTTGGCAACCAATTGTTGTTTGCATCTAAGTTGTAATAGTTAGGGATTGCACCTAAGAGTTTGGTTACGGAAGTGTACGTTGGGTAACTTGGATTTGCAATTAATACCTCATCGCCTTCGTCTAAGTACGCCATTGATATGTGCATGATGCCTTCTTTGCTTCCCATGAGTGGCAATACTTCCGTTTCTGTATCAAGCGAAACGTTGTAGTTTTTTTGATAGAAATCTGCAATGGCATTTCGCAAGGCTGGCATTCCTTGATAGCTTTGGTATTTGTGTGCAGTTTCGTCTTGTAAACTGGCTTCTAAAGCTTCAACTACTATTGCTGGCGGTTGTAAATCGGGACTTCCTATTCCGAGGTTTATAATGTTTTTTCCAGCAGCTACCAAACCACGCACTTCTCGCAATTTGCGTGAGAAATAGTATTCTTCTACGGTGTGTATACGTTTTGCAGGAATCATACGTCTCTTCGGTTTTTGTAGGTTCCTAATACTTTTAGTGTGGTAGACATTATTTCTAATATTGAAAGTGCTTTGGAGTAATCTTCGTAAGATTCAAATGTAACATCCACGAAGAATGCGTATTTCCAGGGTGTTTCAATGATTGGTAATGATTGTATTTTGGTAAGGTTTAATTTGCAATCGCTCATCACATTAAGTACGGTTGCTAAACTTCCTCTTTTGTGATCTAATTCAAATCGCAATGAAGCTTTATCTATTTGATCAATATTTTCAGTTGGTTTTTGCTTTTGTAGAATAACAAAACGTGTCGCATTTGTTTTGATCGTTTGAATTTCTGATGAAAGCACATTGAGTTCAAATAATTCTGCTGCCGTTTTTGTTGCAATTGCTGCAATTCCTTTTTGTTGTGTTTTTTGGATTCTTCTGGCAACTGCAGCTGTATCCACATCTTCTACTAGTTTGATGTGCGGATATTTTTTAAAGAATTCTTTACATTGTAAAAGCGCCATTGGATGCGAACATACTTCTGAAATGTCTTCAATTGTTTGATTTGGCAACGCCATTAAATGATGATGAATGTTTAGATAGTATTCACCATTGATATGAATGTTGTTGGCATCAATTAACGCATAGTTTGGAATGATGGAACCTGCAATGGTATTTTCCAAAGCCATGATTGCATAACTGCTTTTTTCGTGTGTTAAGCTCTGTACTAGCGCATCAAAAGATAAGCACTCGTCTAACAGTACTTCCTCACCAAAGTATTGTTGTGCAACTTTATGATGGTTAGATCCTTGAACTCCTTGTATTGCTATTGTTTGTTCCATTTAACTTGATTGTTACTCAACAACTTATCTTTTTTTTATGTTCCGAAAAGTAGCACAAATTCATTTATATACTACTACTCTTTATAGTAATAGTAGTATGTTATGACTTTCAAAAAGCATCACATCTGAACACATTTTTATTTATTTTTTGTTGTATGCTAAGATTTAAAATGAGTCCAAAAAAAAAGTTCCGAATGAATTTCGGAACTTACTTATATATTTTTATGATGATTTACATAAACTATAACACAAGGCGTTCCAACTTCTTTCCGTAGAAGAAGTAAAAATATCCTTGCCAAAAATAGTTTATATTGTACATTGTTGTTTCTTATTTACTTAGCTAAAGTATAGATTAATTTTTAGATTCAAAATCGTTTTCCAATATTTTTTGAAGAAAAACGTTTTTATCAATAAAGCATCGGTTTTTTTGTTTTTATTTGATTTAAACTTAGGAAATACTGATAAAAATTTATGTAGTTTTGGATTTCAAATTATTGTAGTATGTCAATTGTAGTAGAAAATATCACAAAAATTTATGGTGAACAGAAAGCGTTAAACAATGTTTCTTTCCGTATTACTAAAGGAGAAATTGTTGGTTTTTTAGGACCTAATGGAGCTGGAAAATCGACGATGATGAAAATTTTAACTACGTATTTGAAGGCGAGTTCTGGAACTGCTGCAGTGAATGAGTTTGACACAACAACAGCCGCACGAAATGTACAAAAGAGTGTTGGATATCTTCCTGAGCACAATCCATTGTATTTGGATATGCATGTGCGCGAATATTTAGCGTTTAATGCGAATGTGTACAAGGTTTCAAAATCGCGCATTGATACGGTGATTGAAATGACAGGATTGTTGCCAGAA
>NZ_JBGCDL010000123.1:0-23028 GCF_045105435.1 Kordia sp.
AACATTACTACTTTGGAATACACGCAACATAAAATAAAAATGAACGATTAAAAACTAGTTGTAATACGAGTATAAACGATCGTTTATCTACTTTCTAAAACTCTTACAGACTTTTTATTCAGTTTATATTTGCTAACTTTAAAAACTTAAACCATATAATTAATCATACACAAAACGCTGTCTTAATCCAGAAATAAACATTTATGAAAAAAGCTACCTTTCTAATTTTAGTACTAATTCCAATACTTGGGTTCAGTCAGAAAAATTTTATTGATGAATACAAAATAGCAGAAAAACTTTTACAATCGGCTCAGATAGATTCAGCTTATGTCAAATTCAATGCCTTAGAAAAGAGCGTACCAAAAAACGATACTATATATCAATATGCGCTTTGGTACAAAGTAGCAACTGCAACCCATTTACAAGAAGTGAATAGATACAAACAAAAATATCAGCAATCTCTTGAATTTGCAGAACAAGCGCTTGATGGAATCGAAAAAGGAATTGAAATGTTTGATGAGAACTTTGCCAAGCGAAAGTTTTTTATGGTCAAAAATATTATCGTTGCGAATTATGGCTTAGGGAATTTTGAAGAAGGTGAAAAATGGAAAAAGAAAATGTATGAAGCAAAAGAACAAAATCAACTTCCAGAAGGAATAGATCAACACTTCAACTTTGACTTTTTTAAATTTGAAGATAAAAATATTTGGGGCTATGAATGGTACGCTGAATTACCAGAAGACCGATTTTCAAGCAGTTTTACCAAAGTTGTATATTATGTGTATAGCACAAATACTGATGGTTCCGATAAAGATCAACTCTATCGATTACACGTTTTAATGTTTCATGGAGCTAATGACAATTTTGATTATGTAATGGATAAACGACTCGAAACTGCAAAAGGAGAAGTAAGCGGAACTTTATACACTTATAATTATAAAGAAGATATCGATTTTGAGAAACTTAAAAATGATGTCAAAGAAGTTTTGAAAGGAAATTTACAACCCGACACCAAAAGAACTATGACCAAAGATAAAGATGGAAAAGTTAAAGTAGATGTCAAAATGGATAATAAAAAGCAGTAAACTCAATAGCTGTAATCCTAACTAAAAACGTATGCAGTTGACGGTATTACATTTGAGTTTGCTAATTTTATAAACAAGCGGTTCTCTCCTGTACATATTGAAACAATCATAAACGAAAATCCAAATCGGTTAATTATTGCGTACCTAAACGGAAATCCTATTGGAGTTGCTGAAATAATTTACGACAGTGCTTGTCCAATTCGCAAAGTTGTAGTTCCTGAATTAAGTAAATTATATGTATTGGAACGATTTTACGGAAAAGGAATTGGATTCGGACTCTTAAACAAAGTAGAAAAAGAAGTACTTGCTAATGGACATACAGAGTTTTATCTCGAAGTTTATATTCATAACAAAAGAGCAATCTCTTTTTATGAACGTCAAGGCTATATTTCGATAGGAAATGTAGATTTCCCAATGGAATTCAATACCTACGAAAATTTAGTCATGAATAAAGTCCTTGATAAAGCGGTATAAACGGGTAATTACTTATAAATTACTGACTACTTCACGCTTATTAATAAAAATAGTTTCAGCCTTATATCTGTGATTTATTTGCTAACTTTAGTACATAAATATCATTCGCATTAAGCTGAAGAAACTCATGAAAAAAATAATCCTTTGTTGTATCGCAATTACACTATTTTCTTGTAGTGAAAAACCAAAAACTGAATTTTCTTTAACCGGAACTACAAACGAAATTAAGAATGGCACTAAGCTCTATTTTGAGTTTGAAGAAAGCTTAATTGACTCCGCAGAAGTTGTTGATAATACTTTTAATTTTCAGACGAAACTAATCAAATCGCCAATGCAAGTTGTTTTAAGAACTAAAGACTATTCGCAATATCGGTTTATATGGTTAGAAAATAATCCTATGGAATTTGATGCTGCTGAAACGAGTTTTAAAAAAGCAAAAATAGCTGGCTCTAATACTCAAAAAATAAGCCATCGCTTAAAACAAAAATTGGATAGTGTACCAAGAAGTGAACGAAGTAAGTACAGAATTGAATTTGTACGTTCTAATCCGAAAAGCAACTATAGTGCCTATCTTATTTCATTTTATAGCACAACTTGGGGAAAAAACACAACAAAAGAACTATACGATCTTTTATCAGATGAAAATAAAAAATCAGAATACGGGAAAGATATTTTAAAATACATCAAATTCAATAAAAACCCGAAAGTTGGAGATAAATATGTGGATTTTGAAATGAAAGATACAAATGGAAAAACTAGAAAATTATCCGATGTAAAAGATAAATTAGTGTTGTTGGAATTTTGGTCTTCCAGTTGCGGACCTTGTTTAGCTGAAAATCCAAACTTGATTAAAGTTTATGAAAAATACAAATCGAAAGGATTTGAAATATTTGCTGTATCTAAAGATCTGAAAAAGGACTATTGGGTACAAGCAATTAAAGAAGGTAAACTTCCCTGGATACAAGTAAGTGATCTAAAAAGAAACGATTTGGCTTCTACTATTTATGGAATAAACGGAATTCCAGATAATTTTTTAATTAACGAAGACGGAATCATAATTGGACGAAGACTAAAAGGTAAAAAGTTAGAAGAAAAACTTGAAAAACTATTAGTTCAAAACCAATAACTATTAACAGAATACAACTTCCATAATCTTATGAAAAATTACGTATTTCCTATCAAACCTACAACTGAATATGATACGTAGTATGAAATCCAAAAAAGAAATTCCCGTCGTTGGTATTAAAGTTTTTTGCGGTTTGCGTAATAAAAGTATCTTCTACAAAAAACGGATTGTTGGTCATTTTAAACTGTAACATCAGCTTGCTTACTTCCTAGTAGCACTAAAGTAAAGAATTCATAAGTTTTAAACGATTTCAATTTATTATCATTTACATTTGGACTGAGTCAGATTAAACCAAAAACAAACGGAATAATTTTGTAAATTTGAAAAAATCGTTGTTATGGATTTACAAACAAGAAAGCTCAACTTAATAGCCTACCTAGCACAATTACAAGATGAAAAATTCATTGAAAAATTAGAAAAGTTTATTTTAAGAAAACAAGAAGACACATCTGAATATATTCCATTTACTGTTGATGAATTAATTCACAGAATTCAAAAATCTGAGAATGATATCAAAAATGGAAATTTTAAAACTCAAGATGATTTGGAGAAATTATCAGGAAATTGGTAGCAAATGAAAATAATTTGGTCTGATTTTGCAATTGAAAATCTTAAAGATATTTTTGATTATTATTCAAACAAAGCTTCTAAAAGAATAGCACATAAGATTAAAAAACAAATACTTGATTCAACAAATCAACTTCTAAAAAACCCTAAATCTGGTCAATTAGAGTTAAATCTAGAAAAATTGAATCAAAATCACAGATATTTAATTAGCGGAAATCACAAAATAATCTATCGGATAAATGGAATTCAAATCATTATAAATGATGTTTTTGATACTAGACAAAATCCTACTAAAATAAATGATATGAATCGTGATAAAGAATAAATACTGTTTCCAATTATAAATATTTTTTTTTCGTCCTATATCTTAATATTTTTTTAAAAAACGCTTCTAATAATATATGTGCTATTACAACTGAATATAATACGTAGCATGAAATCCAAAAAAGAAATTCCCGTCGTTGGTATTAAAGTTTTTTGCGGTTTGCGTAATAAAAGTATCTTCTGCAAAAAACGGATTGTTCGTCATTTTAAACTGCAACATCAATTTACTTACTTCCCAATTAACACCAAGCGAAAACGCACCAAAAGTTTCTCGCGATTCCAATTCGTTGGCAACATAATAATATTCAGAAACCAATGAAACATGATTGCCCAACTTATAACGTCCACCAAAACCTACTGCAAAATGATTAAGGTCGTCTAAAGGCGATCTGGAAGATGCTCTGTGTATGAATGTTGGTGCTATTTGAAATGAAAAATTCCTAGAAAACTTTCGCGCAAGCAACACTTGTGAAGTAAATGCGAGTTTACTACCAAAATCGTTTCGTGATTCAATTCCGTTGATAAATCGTGTTCGATACGAAGCAGTTTGCAACAAAGTAACACTAAATGGCGTGTTTCCGTTATCGGTTTGTCGAAACAATCGGTATTTTAAGTAGGAATCTAAAATTCCAGTAGGAACGCCTACACCATAACCAATTCCGAAAGTCAATCGGTCCGAAATCCCATAATCGAATCCAAAACGTGCGCTCATTTTATCAGCAACAAACGAACGTCCATTAGAATTTGGAATGTTCCAATAGCGAGACATAAACGAAATTTCGAGTGTGTTTTTTTTACGTGTTTCCACAGAATGTCCAATCGAAATACGTGTCGCTTTAAAAGTAGACATTGTATAATTGTCTAGAATTTGCGGTTCATTATCAAGTGTATCTAACAAACTTTGAGCAATCAATAACGGAGAAATACTAAAGAAGAGCACAAATACTATCAAATTACTTTTCATACGGCGCATAATTAAAATTAAACGTTACTTCTATTTTCTTTGAAATATTGGGCGATAATAATGGTGGCACTTTAATATCATAATCATCAATCATAATATCTAATGTTCCAGAAATGGTATATCCTTGTGCTGATTTAGAAATTGTTGCCTTAATTTCAACAGGTTTCGTGGTGTTTTTTAAGGTAAAATCGCCTTGTATCATTCGCGTTTGTGGTTCACTATCAGAAGCATCAAATCCTTTAATTTTTCCACTAAATGTTGCTTTCGGATACAAATCAGATTCAATATAACTCTCATTAAAATGTTCGTGCATCAATGATTTTTTAAATACAAAAGCACGCATTAAAATACTCACGGCAATTTCTTGCGATTCCGAATTAAAAAGACTCAATACCTGATTGTTTGTTGCTTGTATATTTTCCACGGAAGTGTAAGAGAAAAAAGTAACCTGCCCTTGCCGCTCAATATATTGGTTGGTTTGAGAGGTAACGCTGCCAGAAATACTAAAAAGTAATACCAGTAAAAATTTATTCATTCAATGCTTCTTAAATAATTACACAATGCAAGATAATAACATCCATCAAAAATCCTTTTAAAATTCCTTTCAATTTTATGTCTTGTCCTGCATGAAGTTTTAGGATATCTTTCGTTTGATTTGATTGCATTTCGCACAAGATATAGCTTATATCTGAGTCACCTTTTAAAATTAAACTATATTTCCCATCTTGAAAAGTTATTTCTTTAATTTCTCCTTCAATTTCAATCGCCTTCTCTATAAAACCTTCCAACTTTTGCTGCTTAGTTTCAAACTCTGACAAAAGTTCGTTGGTCGTAAATGCCTCTTCGGCTTTTATTTTTGTCGTATCTGCTATACCTCTATTCACATAAGTATACACAAAAAACAAACTCACAAAGAGAAGACTGAATACAAAAATGATTTTATGTCGTCTTTTTATTTTCATAACTACAGTAAAAGTACTGTTTTCTAGGGTTCTGAAACAGATCAATCTGTCCGAAAAGGAAAATAAACCCGTAAAAAGGAATATTAAATGCTGAGAATTCCCTTAAAAATAGATCGAAATAGTATTTTAGTATTTTAAATAACGAATAGTTTCATCCATGAGAAATTATAGAATTTATCTCTATACAACCATCAGTTTTGTACTGATATATGTGCTTGTCATTAGTTTAATAGTGATTCCACTTACAACCAAATATCAAAACACAACAAAGCTTCAAAACACGATCAATCTTGCCACACAAGAAATACAACAAGTTGATTTTTTAGCGGCTGTGGCTTTAGCGAACAATCTTAAAAAAGAAACCGTTGTCGAAAGTATACAGGCTGCCATTTCTGGAAGCGACAATGGAAATGTATATCTATCTGTTTTTGATTGGTCAGGAATGATAGTGGCACATCCCGACAGAACTAAACTCGGAAGCAAAAACGAGCAACAAAGCAATATGCTTTCCAATATAAAAAGTGTCATCACTGGTGAAGTACTCTATGAGCATTTACAAAATGTAGACGTTGAAACACAACCTGCCGAAATTATTGCTTTGCGACCTATTCAACAGTCCGATTTAATTGTTGTGGCGCATCTTAATATAAAAAAGTTCAATCAGCAAACGAAGTCGTTTACCGAACAAATAGTCACTATTTATCTAATTCTCGGATTGCTATTGTTACTATTTTTACTGGTAATTATTAGAGTATTATCGACCTATTACGAACAAATAATTGATCGTAAAACCGCTAAATTTGAAGATGGTGTGCTCAACTTATCTAAATTGAACAATTCCTTAGAAAACTATCAAAAAAGTATTTCCGAATTAAAAACAAATGTAGCGCCGCCACAAGTAGTAGAAAAAACGATTACTGAAGCTACAAAAGAAATACCCAAACAGCGTTTACTTACCTACATTCGCAACGAATTAATGCCAATTACCATTGAAGACATTGCGTATATTTATGTAGAAAATTCAATCTCTTATGTCGTTCGGAAAGATGGCAAACGCTACACAGCAAACGATAGTTTAGACCAAATATATGCTTCGCTTGATCCTAAACTATTCTTTAGAGCCAACCGACAAACCATTGTAGCCATTTACGCAATTGATAAAATTATAAAATACGGAAACAGCGCACTAAAAATAGAAATGCAACCTGTTTCTGAAATTGATATCATCATTGGAAAAAACAAAGTAGCTATCTTTAAAAAATGGTTGGATATGTAAAAAACAAAATTAAAAAAAACACTAGTTATTTAGTTTTCAAAACGATAATACTGTGTTAAAACCTATAAAACTTACAACTGCTCTTTTTATCTTTACTTAGATCAATATTTTTTATCCTAATAAGCATAAAAATTACCTGAGTATTATACATAAAATAGTATCTTAGCATGTTTTGATTAAAAAATAAATGAACATGAGAAAAGAAAGTAATGCCAAAGGTTGGAACGAAATAAAAACCAATGATTCTTGGGCACTTTTTAAGATAATGGGTGAATTCGTAAACGGATTCGAAAAAATGAGTCAAATAGGTCCGTGTGTATCCATATTTGGATCGGCACGTACAAAGCCTGACAACAAATACTATTTACTAGCACAAAAAATAGCACATAAAATTGTAGATCACGGCTACGGAGTTATTACTGGTGGTGGACCAGGAATTATGGAAGCTGGAAACAAAGGAGCGCACTTAGGTGGCGGAACTTCTGTAGGTTTAAACATTGTATTGCCTTTTGAGCAACACGATAATCCGTACATTGATCCTGATAAAAGCATCAATTTTGACTATTTCTTCGTGCGTAAAGTAATGTTTGTAAAATACTCGCAAGGTTTTGTGGTAATGCCAGGTGGATTTGGAACATTAGACGAATTATTTGAAGCAATTACGCTTATCCAAACGAAAAAAATTGACAAATTCCCTATTATTTTGGTGGGAACCGAATTTTGGACAGGATTAATGGATTGGGTAAAAGCAACACTATTAGAAAAATTTGGAAACATTAGCGCACACGATTTAGATCTAATTCATATCGTAGACAACGAAGAAGAAGTATTGGATATCTTAGATGCATTCTATAAAAAATCCAATCTTAGTCCTAACTTCTAACAAGAAGCTTTGTAGAATAATACACCAAATAAATTGTACGCTATATAGTATAATTTATTTGGTAAAAATTGCACCCGAAAAAGAAAAAAATGAAAAAACAATTCGCAATCCTTTGCTTGCTATGCTTAGGGTTACAACACACAATTGGACAAGAAAACATCAAGACAATGTTTTACAATGTTCTTAACTTTCCAGAGCTATCATTGGATAGATTGGACGAGTTAGAAGTCGTCTTTTCCGATTATCAACCCGATTTGTTTATGATTTGTGAACTCAACGATGAGTTTGGAGCTGGATTGATTTTAAACCGATTACAAACAATTAATCCAAACTACACGCAAGCTGTATATTTCAATAACACATCAGATGATACTGGTAGTGATTCCAATCTACTACAAAACTTAATTTATTACGATAGTTCAAAATTTATTCTCGAAGGACAAGACATCATTACCACTTCGCTTCGAGATTTTAATAGATATACTTTAAAACTAAATACGGTAAATCAAGCTACAAATCCACTACTATTAGAAGTATTTGTAAGTCATTTAAAAGCAGGAAACTCTCCTGAAGATGAATTGCGCCGTTTTTTAATGGTGGAAGAATTAGTATCGTACCTTTCTACAATTGACGTAAATAGTAAAGTTATATTTGCGGGCGATTTGAATTTATACACAAGCAACGACATCACGTTTCAATTACTAACCGATCCAACAAACGCAATCACACTCACAGATCCAATAAATCGTTTGGGCGATTGGCATAACAATAGCAGTTTTATAGATGTATTTACACAATCAACACGAACACAAAGTGGTTTAGGTGGTGCTTCTGGCGGATTTGACGATCGTTTTGACTTCATTCTGACATCTGAAAACATGCTGACAAATACAGACTTATACTATGTACCTAACTCGTACAAAGCGTATGGAAACAACATAAATACAGACTGTTACAATCGCGCTATCAACTCTTCAGATTGTGCCGAAGTTCCAGGTTCTGGCGTAAGCTACTCACCTACTTTACGAAATGCATTGCACGACATGAGCGACCATTTGCCTGTTGTCATGGAATTAGAAACCAACGAACAATTACTCAGCACCACACAATTTACAGAAAAAAACACATTCCAATTTATTCGTGGAAATGTAACCGACAACCAACTGTCATTTATGTTAAATTCTGCCGCAACAAACAATGAATATGTGATATATGACGTTTTAGCACGAAAATTGATGTCTGGTAACGTGAAAAATAACGATATTACCAATGTAAATGTAGCAAACTTACCAAAAGGCATTTACTACATAAAAATTGATGATTTTACAGAAACTAAAAAATTTATAAAAAAATAATTGAATACTATACGCACCCATTTCGCACTATATCTTATACTATTCCTTAGTTTTACAGCTTTTGGACAGCATACAAATACGATTACTGGAACGCTAACTGCGGAAAGTAACACCATTACAGTTGACCAAAAAATTACCTACACAAACGAAACAGGAATCGCACTTTCAGAAATATATTTCAACGATTGGAATCATGCCTTTTCAGGAAAAGATACGCCTTTAGCAAAACGTTTTGCCGAAGAATTCCGTAGAAACTTTCACCTAGCACGAGAAAAAAAACGCGGAAATACTACGATCGATAAATTTTCTGTAAATGGCACTACGGTAAATTGGGAACGTTTAAAGGAACAAATTGACATTATCAAAGTTGTACTCAATAAACCGTTGCAACCTAATGAAACTGTAACATTCGATCTAAACTATACAGTAAAACTTCCGTACGACGAATTTACACGTTATGGTTTTACACGCGAAGGCGACTTTAGTTTGCGTTATTGGTACCTAACGCCAGCCGCTTACAAAAATGGCTGGAAACTATACAGCAACAAAAACTTAGACGATTTATACACAGAACAAGCTACACACAACATTACGCTTACTGTTCCTAAAAATCTTACGGTTGTTTCTAGCGCCGACACTACTGTAGATCGTAACAATGAAACGGTTCAACTTACCGCAAAAGATGTAAAAGACATTACCATATTACTGCGTCAAAACTCTGATTTTAAAACGTTTCAGACAGACAAAGTAAACATCACTACAAACTTAGGTGCGTATCGATTAGACGAAAAGCAGCAAGCAATTGCCATTGATAAAGTAGTGCAATTCATCCATGACAAACTTGGAAAATTTCCTAGAAAAAACATGCTGATCTCTAAAATAGACAACAAAAAAAATCCTGTATACGGTTTAGGACAACTGCCATCATTTGTAAGTCCGTTTACAGATGACTTTCAATACGAAATAAAAATTCTAAAAGCGGTTTTAACTAAAAACTTGGAAGAATCAATGTGGATGGATACACGAACCGAAAAGTGGATTTCTGATGCTTTAGAAACATACATGTTAATGGTGTACGCAGAAACATTCTATCCAAACATGAAGCTTGCAGGCGGATTATCTAAAATTTGGGGAGTTCGCTCGTATGAATTTGCAAAACTAGAATTCAATGACCAATATCCGTTTCTATACATGTTAATGGCACGTAAAAACATTGATCAGTCACTAAACACATCTAAGGATTCTTTAACAAAATTCAATAATAACATTGCCAACAAATACAAAGCTGGTGTGGGTTTAAAATACCTAAAATCATACTTTGACGAAACAGTAATTGACGATTTCGTAAAAGAATTCTATGCTGAAAATCGTTTAAAAAAATCGTCACGAAAAAACTTTGAAGAATTACTCAAATCAAAAGCACCAAAAGACATCGATTGGTATTTTACAAACTATGTAGATTCCAGGAAACGAATTGATTATAAAATCCGAAAAGTAGAAAAAACAGCCGATTCGCTTCAAGTTACCATCAAAAACAAATACGATGGCAACTTCCCTATTTCGCTTTTCGGAATTAAAAACGATTCTGTTGTTTCAAAACATTGGGTTACGAATATTGGCGAAAAGAAAACGGTAACCATTCCGCGTGACGGCATTGATCGTTTGGTATTAAATTACGACAAAATCATTCCAGAATTCAATCAACGTGACAACTGGAAATCCCTAAACGGTTTCTTTGCAAACAACAAAAAATTACGTTTTACATTCTTTAAAGATGCCGAAAACCCACATTACAATCAAATATTCTTTGTACCTGTAGCGCGTTTTAACTTATACGATGGTTTTACGCCAGGAATGCGTTTATACAACAAAGTATTTTTGACAAAGCGTCTTTTATATGATTTCAAACCTTCGTACGGACTGCGTTCAAAGCAATTGGTAGGTTCGGGAAGTATCTCATATCGTCATGATATTGAAAGTACAAAAAGTGATTTATATTTTGTACGTTTTACCGCAGGTGGAAACTACTTTAATTATGAAGAAAACCTAACATACACGCGTTTGGTACCAAAAGTTACCTTTGGTTTTAGAAATCCAGATTTCAGATCGAATCAAAAAGAATTTATCGATTTAAGATATGTAATTGTACAACGAGAACAACCTGAAATTCCAGATCCTACACTTGATAATGAACCAAATTACAGTGTTTTCAATGCGCGTTATGTATACTCAAATCCCGATCCAATTCGTCACATGGTTTGGTTTACAGACTTTCAAATCACAAAACGATTCTCTAAAATATCGTTCAATTTAAACTACCGAAAACTATTCAGAGACAACAGGCAGCTAAATGTGCGCTTCTTCTTAGGAAAGTTCTTATTCAACGATACAAACTCAGACTTTTTCAGTTTTGCACTTGACAGACCGACCGATTATTTGTTTGATTACAATTATTACGGTCGCTCAGAAGACACAGGTTTATATAGTCAGCAATTAGTAGTTGCCGAAGGTGGATTTAAGTCCAAACTAGAAAACCCGTTCTCTAACGACTTAATTGGAACTGTAAATGCGAGTTACAGTATTTGGCGTTGGGTTGAAGCATATGGAGACGTTGGATTTATAAAAAACAATGGCGCAAACGCACGTTTTGTATACGATTCTGGAGTGCGACTCAACTTGGTTCCAGACTTTTTTGAATTGTATTTCCCTGTCTACTCCAACAACGGTTGGGAAATTGCACAACCAGGATTTGATCAGCGCATCCGATTTATTGTTACGTTAAGTCCAAAAACATTGCTGAAATTATTCACACGAAAGTGGTTTTAAGATAGCGGTAATTAGAATGCTACTTATAAATACGATTCATTATCAATCTATAATGTCACTTCTTTTGCGTTACACATTCGATAGCAGTAATTCAACCCTTTTGGTATAGTTCTTGGTAGCTAATAACGAATTAATCTTGAATTAAAACTATCATGAAAAAATTACACACCAAAACAGTAACTAGCTTATTATGTACAGCTTTCTGCTTAATTTTTACAAACACAATTCATTCTCAAGAAATAAGACTTTTAGGAGGCGTACAAGTATATGGAGGACTCACAGGTGCTTTTATTGGTCCCGGAGTTGGTATAGAAGGAAATATAGGCAAGCATTTTACAATTAATACAGACTTTAATTTTGGTTTTCAAGAAAAAGGTTCTGCTATAGAATTCAAACCCGCAGTACATTTTTATTTTTCTAAGGAAAACAAAGGCTTTTTTATTGGACCATCATTTAAGTATGTAGCAATAAATGAAAAAAATGACTTGGATGTATATTCTGACGATGTATATAGCGCTGGTTTTTCTTTGGGTTTAAAATCTGTATTTAAAGATAGAATTTATTATTTCATACAGGCAAATCCACATTACTCCTTAGGAAGTAGTAATGGTCCAGGTGAATTGGGTAGTGTTGCTGGAATTAGTGTAAACGTTGGATTAAGTTATAAATTATAGTTGCTATACTTTCATTCTGAAGCATCAAAGGTAATTTAGTTTTTCATTTGAAAAAATTAAACAATCGTCAGTCAAAAAGTTAATTTCTTATTAAAATTAAATAAATCGCAATAAAAATAGCTTTTTACTAAATTATCTTCATCTATTTAGCACTTCACGCTATTGCAAAACTCCCTGTTTTTTTGTAGTTTTGCACCACTTCAATCCAAGAGAACTATGCAAGCAAAAGTTGAAAACACACAAGATATTTCATTCGATCAATTCAAAGAAGAAATCATGCAAGATTACCAAACTGCGGTAATTAGTCGTGAATGTAGTTTGCTAGGTCGTAGAGAAGTATTGACAGGAAAAGCGAAGTTTGGTATTTTCGGAGACGGAAAAGAAGTACCACAATTAGCACTCGCGAAAGCATTCCAAAATGGTGATTTTAGATCTGGCTATTACCGCGATCAAACGTTTATGATGGCGATTGGCGAGTTGAACATTCAACAATTTTTTGCAGGTTTGTATGCACATACCGATATTGAAGTAGAACCAATGTCTGCCGGAAGACAAATGGGCGGACACTTTGCTACACATAGTTTGGACAAAAATGGCGAATGGAAAAACTTAACACAACAAAAGAATTCGAGTGCCGATATCTCTCCTACTGCCGGACAAATGCCGCGTTTATTAGGTTTGGCGCAAGCTTCCAAAATATACAGACATGTAGAAGGAATTGATGCAGAAAAATTTTCAAAAAACGGAGACGAAATCGCTTGGGGAACTATTGGAAATGCAAGTACAAGTGAAGGCTTATATTTTGAAACCATCAATGCCGCTGGTGTATTACAAGTTCCGATGGTTATGAGCGTTTGGGATGATGAATATGGAATTTCTGTGCATGCAAAACATCAAACTACAAAAGAAAACATATCGGAAATCTTAAAAGGTTTTCAACGCAACGAAAACGAAAACGGATACGAGATTTTTAGAGTAAATGGTTGGGATTATCCATCATTAATAGCAACGTACCAAAAAGCATCTGACATTGCGCGCGAACATCACGTTCCTGTATTAATTCACGTACAACAAGTAACGCAGCCGCAAGGACATTCTACTTCTGGTTCGCACGAACGTTACAAAAGTAAAGAGCGTTTGGCTTGGGAAGTTGAATACGATTGCAATGCGCAAATGCGCAAATGGATGATTGAAAACGGTATTGAAACCGATGAAAACCTAATTGCTTTAGAAAAAGACATCAAAAAGCAAGTGCGTGATGGTAAAAAAGCAGCTTGGAAAGCGTTTGTAGCACCAATGAAGCAAGAACAATTAGAAGTTGTAGCGTTGCTTGAAAACTTAGCGAAATCTAGTCCTAACAAAGTATTCATTAACAAACTTAAAGAAGATTTAGCTGCTATTGCAGAACCTATTCGTAAAGAGATTGCAGGATTTGCCCGCAAAGCATTGCGTTTGGTTATTGGCGAAGTTTCCGCTGAAAAACAAGTATTAAGCAATTGGATTACAGCGTACTTTGGAAAAATTCAACCAAAATACAGTTCACACTTATATAGCGAATCTGCAAAAAGCGTTTTAAAAATTGAAGCAAATGATCCTGTTTATGGCTCAGATGCAGAAGAAGTGGATGCACGAATCGTATTAAGAGATAACTTTGATGCGATATTTTCAAAATATCCTGAAGCATTAATTTTTGGAGAAGATGCAGGAGAAATTGGAGATGTAAATCAAGGATTGGAAGGAATGCAAGAGAAATACGGAAAATTACGTGTTTCCGATACTGGAATTCGTGAAGCTACCATTCTTGGACAAGGAATTGGAATGGCAATGCGCGGATTGCGTCCAATAGCAGAAATTCAATACTTAGATTACCTTTTATATGCGTTGCAAATTATGAGTGACGATTTGGCAACCGTTTTATACAGAACCAAAGGAACGCAAAAAGCGCCTGTCATCATTCGTACACGTGGACATCGTTTGGAAGGAATTTGGCATTCTGGTTCGCCAATGGGCGCCATAATCAATACCATTAAAGGAATTCATGTCTTAGTGCCAAGAAACATGACCAAAGCAGCTGGTTTTTACAATACTTTATTAGAAAGTGATGAACCTGCTTTAGTTGTAGAATGTTTGAATGGCTATCGCTTAAAAGAACAACTACCAACGAATTTAGGAGAATTTAAAACAAAAATTGGCGTTGTAGAAACCATCAAAGAAGGAAGCGACATGACAGTTGTTTCGTATGGTTCTACACTACGTATCATTGAACAAGCTGCAAAAGAATTACAAGCTGTTGGAATCGATATTGAAATCATTGATTGTCAAGCGTTAATTCCGTTTGATATCAATCATGATTGTGTAAAAAGTGTTCAAAAAACAAATCGTTTATTAGTTGTGGACGAAGATGTGCCTGGTGGTGCTTCTGCGTTTATATTACAACATATTGTAGACGAACAAAACGGATATCAGTATTTGGATAGCAAACCACAAACATTGACTGCAAAAGCGCACAGACCTGCGTATGGAACTGATGGAGATTATTTCTCTAAACCTTCAGCAGAAGATATTTTTGAGAAAATATACGCAATGATGCACGAAGCAAATCCAACAGATTTTCCGAAGTTGTACTAAGAATTTCGTCATGCTGAACTTGATTCAGTATCACATAAAATATATAAACGCCAAGCTTTTTAAGTTTGGCGTTTTTTATTTGCTATATTTAGCTGATGAATCCAATGTCGAGAATAACTTCTATTTTAAATGCTACACAACTTGATACGGCAATTACCAAAATTTCGACGTTTCATCTTGCTGAATTGGAAATTTCTACACTTCCTGAATTTCAATTGCCAACCAATCGCCGTTTAGGACATTTGATAGAAAAAATAGTGTCCGAACTCATAAAAGCATCTAAAAACTATAGGATGCTGTATGAAAACGTACAAATTATTCAAGAAAAAAATACCATTGGCGAAATTGACTTTATCATTCAGAATGTTGATTCAGAAGAAATTATTCACTTAGAATTGGCCTATAAATTCTATTTGTTTGACCCGACACTTTCATCAGAAACCAACTTTTGTTGGATTGGTCCAAACAGAAAAGATGCGTTGCATGAAAAATTAAACAAGCTAACACAAAAGCAGTTTCCTCTACTCTATCATGAAGCAAGCAAAGCGAAATTACCAAACGTAAACGTTCAAAAAGTTACACAAAAAGTCTGTGTGTTGGCAAATTTATTCGTTCCGTATCAAACTACACTAAAACTAAATTCTGCATTTCAAAAATCGGTTAAAGGCGTTTATATGAATTTTGAAACGTTTCAACATTTAGACCATCCCGCGAAAGCGTATTACATTCCATCCAAAACAGCATGGGGAATTTCGCCTTCTGAAAACGAAACTTGGACAGATTTTAAAAGTATAGAAGCAATCATTTCTAAAAACTTAGCAGAAAAACGATCGTTGTTGTGTTGGCAGAAATACGATAATATGTATGAATGTTTTTTTATTGTTTGGTGGTCACACTTTTAACGACAGTTACTTCTCCATTTTGGCAAAACCAACCGTTTTTCTGTACGTATCTGGTGAAACGCCTGCTTTTTTCTTAAAAAAACGACTAAAGTAAAATTCATCTTCATATCCCAAACAAGCAGCAATCTGCTTTACTGGCTTTGAAGTGAGATATAGTTCCCGTTTGGCTGCTATCATAATTCTATTTGTAATTAATGAAGAAGTCGTTTGATTAAGGTATTTTTTCACAATTACACCTAATGTTTTTGAGCTTACACACAACACATCAGCATAATCTTGTGGCGAATGCAACACTGTATAATTTCCTTCAATTGCATCTACAAGGTTTTGTAAAATTTCTGATTGATTTCCAGAAGTTTTTGGCACTAAATCATTATCAAATTGTTTTTTTTGTCGAACAGATTCTATCAAAAATACTTTCAAAAAAGCAACGAGCACTTCATGTTGTGCGATGGAATCTCGATCCATTTCTCTTGAAATTTGATCGATTAAATTCAGAAATAAAACTTCTTCAGAAATTTTAAAAAACGGCAATCCGTGAAAATTATTAAAAAGTATGCCTTCGGTTTCTATTTCATTTTGATGTCGATATGTACAAAAAAAGTCAGGATGAAAGTTCAGTAAATAACCAGAAGAAGGCGCTGTAGAAGTAATCATAAAAGGCTGATATGGCGCCAAACAAATCATCTGATTTTCTTCAAAATCATATTTAGTAAAATCTACCGTAAGGTTAAAATTACTGCCTTTTAAAAAAACCATTGAATAATAATTTTTTCGTTGCAAATGGTCAAACTGAGTTAAATCGTTGAATTTTTCTAGTCGAAAAGCCAATTCTCCATTATGTTTATTAATAATTACTTGCGCCATAGTGGTTTTACTTACGATCCGAATATAAAAATAATTAGGAAGGAATTGAACCAAACTCCTTCCCAATCTGATGAATTGTATTTATTTTGAAGCTAAAACATCTATTTTCTGAATGTGAGACGCTTCAAAATCGTCCAAAATAACGGGAGCATTTTTCATCAATGCCGCTGCTACTTTCCCTGTTAAGTGCGCGTTTCTGCCTTCGTCATTTGTAAAAGTATCAAAAATGGCATACGTATTCTCATCAATTTTTATAGCATACCATGATAGTGTCTTTACTTCTTCTCCAACAAGTTCTTTTCCTGCATGAAGGAAATTTTCAACAGTTGCTGCTTTCCCTGGTTTTGCTTTCATCGTAACAAATAATCCTTTATTTTGAATTCCCGGTGTATGATTTGCAGCAATTACACTTACCAATTGAATATCTTTTGCAGGATCAAAATTTTCAAGAAGATTTCCTGCATTTGCGAGCAATGCTTCTGCTACTTTTCCTTTCAAATGTGCTTGTCTTCCACTTTCCACCTCAAAAGCATCGTATATTCCAAAAGTCTGTTCATCAATTTGAAACGCAAACCAAGACACTGTTTGTACTTCTTCATTTACTAAAACTAAAGCATTACGTAAAAAGTTCTTTACTTCTTCAACTTTGTTAGCTTTCGCTTTCATAATTACTACCAATCCGACGGTTTCATTTTTTTTGTCATTCATATCATTACTGTTTTTAGGTTTAGAAAATATTTGCGTTGAAATTCCTAGAAGTACTACTAGGATCATTAATTTTAATGGAATTTTTGATTTCATCTTTTTGCTTATTTCATTGTTACAGTGCAAATTTGCGGCAAATTGAATGTTCATAAAATGGATATTTGTCACTTCTACATGGACATTTTTCTAGTTTGGTGATTTGTAGGTTCAGAATTTACGTTCTGTTATACCAAAACAAGATTTAAAATTGGATCATAAGCTACAGGAAAGGAAAAAACGAACGCAAAGCCTAGAAATCGTCACAAAAGTTCTTCAATCACATTTTAAAATCGATAAAACAAGGTCTCAAATCGTATCATGAGTCCATTTTCGTACATAAAAACTGAAAAAGTTTAGTAGTTTTGAATCAAATAAAAAGTAACTTTATAAATGTTCCCAAATTTCAACATATACAGCATGCCCTTATTAATTCTTGTATTTCAAGCATTAATTTTGATCGTATTGTTGCTAAAACGCTATGCTGAAAAAAGGAACACTTCCGATGCTATTTTAGCAATTTTATTACTTATTTCGTCTTATCAGCAAATTTGTTACACCGTTGGTTTTATGGGTTGGTACGATACATTTCGGAATACCAAAATCAACTATTTTTTAATTGATGCTGGCACTGCAATTGCACCATTAATATACTTTTATGTAAAATCGATTACAAAATCGAACTTCAAATTTCTTAAAAAATATTGGTGGCATTTTGTAATTCCGATAAGTTTAGTTGTCTATCGCTTAACAATTTATACCTACGATGCTTTGCAACCAGGATTTAACGAAACGCAGAATGGTGTTTTAAAAATTGCGCTCGACGAAGAAATTATGCAACCTGTTTTACTAATTGTTGGTTTTTCGGTAATGCTACTCTATTTAGCATTTACCATTCAATTGTACTACAATTACCGCCAAAAAATAAAGCAATACTTCTCTAATATTTTTAAGCTGGAGCTAAATTGGATTCGCAATTTCCTCATCGTATTTACCTTCTTATTTCTGTACGATTCTATACAAACTGTTGTTGGTACTATTATCGATTTAGGTTATATTGAACGTTGGTGGTTCAATCTATCCTTGGCAATTTGTGCTATTTATATTGGATTGAAAGGATATTTCACAGAAACTACAAAACTGAATAAACTAGACTTTAGCTTTTCGCCAAAACAAATTTCGATTCCGGAAGCGACAAAAGAAACCAAAAAAGAAGTTGAAAACACAGCGGTTGCAGCTATTGCAGCACTTATGGAACGTGAAAAACCGTACTTAAATCCAGATTTAAACTTATCCGAACTCGCCAAACAAGCCAATGTTACGCGCGGACAACTTTCAGAAATTATCAACAGTGGTTTTAAAATGAACTTTAATGACTTTGTGAATTCGTATCGTGTAAACGCGTTTAAAGGAATGCTGAAAGAAGGAAAACACGAACAACTTTCCTTACTCGGAATCGCGTATGAATGTGGTTTTAACAGCAAAGCTACTTTTAATAGAGTCTTCAAAAAACTCACCAACTTCTCTCCTACGCAGTATTTACAGTCTTTAGTGGGTTGATTTGGGAATTTGTTGATTTGTTGGTTTGTGGATTTGTTGATTCGTCAATTTGAAAATGAAGTTTCATACGCAAATTCACTTACTAAAATACCAAGAGTGCAGCGAGTTTAAAAAAACGTCTCAAATCGTAAAAAATAGTTTTTTGAGTAATTTACCGATACATTTTACGGATATTTAAAAGCTAAAGCTGGAAAAATGAAAAAATCAATCTCATTCGTACTACTCTGTTTTTTCTTGATGAACTGTGTAGATTCTAAAAAAGAAAAGAATCTTCCTAAAGAAAAAACGGTACAATCATTTTTAACGTTTCAAACCAAAAAGCAAACATCTATAGAAACGAATATGGATTCGCTAAAAAATTTCGGAGAAGTCCTAAAAATGATTGATACAACCGATTGTAGTACAAAAACACTCCTTTTTACTATTGAAACTGCCGAAAATAACTATACAATTCAACCGCTACAATTTTGCGGAGATATCTATGATTACAAATTAAGACAAATCATTTATTTTGATACAGACAGTATCACAGTGAACGAGCAACTAAAATATCCGATTACAGCTATACATTCCGTTTTAAAAAATCATTTGATAAATCCGCTAAATGATGAAGATTATCCTTCTAAAGAAGCAACTAAATTCATTAGTATTCATGTAGATTCTTCAAAAAGTATAAAAGAAATTAAAAAACTACTTCTAAACATCATTTCCACGTTCAACTCCTTAAAAATCAACCAAAACTTCTCGTTTATATTTGATAAATACGGCATCATTCAAGAAGTTACGGAGTAGTCTTTCTAAAAATCTATTCGATGTTTTTGACGTTGAGTCAGATTATTGTAATTTTAGCTATGACTGAATTTACACGAAAAACCTAAATTTAGTGATTGCTGAAATAGCAAGAATACTTGTTATATATTATGCCAAATTAGAAAGATGAAATTATTCGGATTGAATAAAAAAGCAAAAGAAACAACGTTTCAAATAACCGAACCTGATAGAAATTGGGTTGAAGATAATTTCAAATGGCTGATTCAAGTTTTTGGCTATCCCACTAGACAAAGTGAACAAATTATAATTACAGATAAATTTTTTCCAAAAACCTTTTCGACAAGTAATTTACAAGTCCAAAACGTGATTGAAGATCTCTGCAATTTGCTCGATTTAGATGCTGGTAAAATTACATTTGTAATGCATCAAGATTTAAGAGATGTGTATGGAATACCATTTGAAATACAAGGCAAACCATTTGAAACGGAAACAGAAATAACTGAGAATAATTACAAAATTCACATTGCGAAAAGTATTTCTAATCGATCTAACAGACTTATATTCAGCTTGATTTACGAATGTATTAAAATTCGATTGACTGAAAACAAATTACAATTCGACACAGGAAATGACACTAGTCTTTTCCTCTTTATTGCAGGAATTTATTTTGGATTTGGAATTCCGCTCGCACAAAACTTGACTGATAACGGACAAGTTGATGATGGATTTTGGGAAACCAAATGGACTTACGTTTCTGAAATGCCAATTGAAGTAATGGCGTTTGGCTTAGCAATACATTCAAAACTGATAGGACAAGATAATCCCGAATGGAAAAATCAACTGCCACAAGCACATAAAGTGCAATTTGAACGTGCCATTACTTTTCTAAATAACTCATTTTCAGAAGTTTTCAATACAAATGAATTAGACGCAAATGACCTATTCAATCAAGCAGACAAAGCATACCAAAATGGCGATTTTGAATCAGCAATCTCTAATCTAAAACAAGTGCTGCTTTTAACTGAAGATGAATTATTAAAATCGGACGTTTACAACAATATTGGCTATTATCAACTAAGAAATGGCGAATATGAAAAGAGTATTGCAAACTTTCGCAAAGCACTTCAAATAGATCCTAATTATGGATTTGCTCATGATAATTTAGGATATGTGCTTATTCAAATAGGACAAATTGAAGAAGGAAAACAACAACTTGAAAAAGCGTTGCAAACCGACAATAATGACAATGCCTACACTTTTAGAAACCTTGCATTATACTTCTTAGCAAAAAATGAAATAGAAAAAGCGGAATCCAATTTTCAATTAGCATTCCAGTCTGAAACTGTACCTGTTGACCTATTGGAATTACATTATGCCAAT
Source organism: Kordia sp. (assembly GCF_045105435.1). Classification (GTDB taxonomy): domain Bacteria; phylum Bacteroidota; class Bacteroidia; order Flavobacteriales; family Flavobacteriaceae; genus Kordia. The sequence continues at coordinate 21,366 of NZ_JBGCDL010000123.1, forward strand.
TTTCTTATCAATCAAGGTAAAAGCGATTTAGGAATGAAATACTTGGAAAAAGCCGTTAAAAAAGGCGAGCCAGAAGCGATGAAACGCATGAACGAAATAAAAAGTAAATAAAACAAATACTCACAAATCGTTTCTTCTAATGTATTCAATTTGTTGATTTGTTAATTTTGAAAATAACGTTTTCTATCCAAATTTCACTTACTAAAATACCAAGAGCGCAGCGATCGAAAGCGCAGCGTGACTAACAACCTAAGAGCATTCACACTGAGCTTGTAGAAGTGAAAATAAGACGTCTCAAATCGTACAATAAGCCGTATCCACACGTTTTAAGTCGTTTAACGGCGAATGATGTTGCAAATTTGTATCAACAAAACGAAACAAATTTAATGCATCATGGAAACGTTCAAAAATTACTTTGGAAAGATTACAAAACCTATTACGCAAAAAGATTGGTTTGCAGATTTACTATTTGCCATCATCAGAATTATATGCGGATTATTAGTTGCCATCGATTTTGGTGCCAGCAAATTTGGAATGCCTTGGACAGACGAAAGTCAAAACTTAGGTTTATTTGAAGTTGCCGCTTGGTTTCCAGAAGATGTTGCGGAATATGGCGGAATATTCGCTTGGTTTCCTATATGCTTCGCTTGGATGGGCGCATTCAGTGAAGCCGTTGGCGGAATTTTTCTCGCACTCGGTTTACAAACACGAATCGCTTCCTTTTTACTAATGTGTACAATGCTCGTTGCCATCTTTCTTCAAAAATGGGGACAATCTACTTGGCAAATGCTGCCTGCAATGGGCTTTCTGTGGATTGCTATTTACAATCTATACTTTGGTTCAGGTCGTTTCGGACTCGATTATCTCATCAGTAAAAAAACAAACGCTTAATCAGTTTATCAATCTATAAAAAATATCATTATGAAAACACTCATCACACTATTTATCACACTTACCACAGTACTTTTTACAAACGCACAAGAAACAGTTAATATTTCCGACTTTGCAAGTTTAGACAATACCAATTGGACAGGCGAATTAATGTATGTGAATTACAGCGACAGTAAAGAAGTAATCTTGCCTACAATGCTTCAAATAGAAGTAAAAAAGAACAAAATTATCTTCAATACAAGATATACATCTGAAGAAAGTGCCAACAATAAAAGTTCTTTAAAAATTAAGAAAAATGGCACATTTATCGGAAAACAAAAAGTAATCAAAGTCAATCGATTAGCGAATGAAAGTATCGAAATTGAAACCATGTACGAAGGAAAAGATGACAACAGAGACGCCACAATATACATTAGCTATTTCTTTAATAACAAAGAACTTATAATAAAAAAAGAAGTGGAATTTAAAGACGCGCCAGGGAAATTTGTCCGCAATCAATACACATATACAAAATCATAAAAAAAGAAAAAGATGAAAAAAATACTCATAGCAATTTTACTTATAGGAAACGTTGCATTAGCGCAAGTGAAAGGAAATAAAAAAGTTATTACACGTACGTTTCCGCTTGAAAATATTCAGAAAATTAAAATCAATTTCTATGCGAAAGTTACCATTGATCAAGCTGCCACAACTGAAAGCATGACGATTACAACCGACGAAAACATCTTAGATTTAATTGGTAAAGAAGTCGTTGACAACACCTTATACTTAG
>NZ_JBGCDL010000124.1:0-4241 GCF_045105435.1 Kordia sp.
AAATATAGAGGATATATAAAGGAGTACGAAGAGGTTTCGGATGAAATTTTAAATACCTACAAAGCACGAATTTGTGAAGTATACAAAGAAAAAAAAGCGGTACTCGATCCTGAAAAATTTATCATTATAGGTGAAAATGAACCGATAAAAGCTTCTGAATTACTAGACAATGAAAATACAAAAAAAGTACTCTCAGGAGTTTTCAGTATTGATAGTAAAACGAATTTAGGAACGTTTGAAGTACCAGGTGATGGAGAACAAGTCAACTTTTACGTGCAAAAGAGCGATATAGAAGAAGATGAAGATCTTACTAAGCTAAAAACAACTAAAAAGTATCTAAAAGATAGTAATGACACTAGACTTGTAACTGTAAAATCAGCCATTGATACTAGTTTTAGATTTACAGAAACTCCGAAAACAGCAAAATTCAAATCCATTCAAATCGAATTATTAGAAGGCGGAATTGTTGATGCACGCTTAATCTTAGAATCCAACGATGGAAAAACGCACTTTTACTTTGAAGGAACCGATCCTGTAAGTATTCTAAACTATTCGCGCAAAGCTTCAAAACGCGCCATATTTCATTATTCACATTATGTAAGTCTTCAAGGAGAACAAGTTTACAATGAAGAAACGCTTAAAATGTTGTTGGTAAAATATACAGATGTACTGGATTATCACCCAAATGCAGGAAGTAATTATGTGCCAGACGATGTTTCATACAAATTTCCATCCGACAAGCAAGAAGAAGCAAACATAAAAGATAGAAGATCGTATCAAGTCATCAATAACAACAATTTGCAACACGTTTTAGACTTACGAACGTATACCGATTTACTTGGTTTATTTGGTGATGAAGCCAACGGATTGTTTCAAATAGAAGGAAAAGCAGATTTCTTTATCAATCCATTCAACCCGAGCAGAACTGCACTTTACATATTCAAAAAAATATCGCCGTACGTCCGTTATTCACGTTTTGATGACGACAATGACTTCATTCAAGCTGTTGAGCCTGATATGGATAACACGAATCCGAATACAGGCGATCCTGCGGAATTCTACTATTTCAACGATCAAAAACTTTCTTTATTAGAACGATCAAACTTAGAAATGGGCTTAGATGTGGATATCATAAATTTCAGAATCGCAAAAGAATTGCCTTTCTGGACATCGCTATACTTTCCGTTAAGCTATAATGTGACAAAAGTCAGAACAAATACTGCCGAATTAGATGGTGCAGAAGTGGCAAATGAAGAAAACTTTAAAATGTTAGGTTACGGTTTAGGCGCAAACTTAGAAATTCGTCGTTTCAATAATTTTGGACTCAATCTTGGATACGAACTCAAAGGATATTCCTTCATTGGTGATTACGCGCGAGCTGGTTTATCTGAACCAAACTATCTAAAAACGCAAGCTGTAAAAGCAGAAATTTTCTATTATCCAGGAACAGACAGATCAAATTCTATCTTTTTACGAATGAAAAGTATTAGAGATGTAAGTGCTACTGGTGATGATTCATTCTTCCAACTACAAGTCGGCTACCGATTTACAATTGGTGTTGGCGCCATAAAAGCAAAGTAATACCATTTTCCATCTGAAATTACTGAAAAAGAAAAGGATGTATTTTTTCTTTATATGAGATTGAAAAATAAAGCATCGCCATAGTTACGGTTTATTTTTAAATTAAAATAGAAAGGAAAAAGGCGCATTTTATTATATTAATTCCAAATGGAAAATGGTATAACAACCATTTTTATTGTTTTCTCTGACAATTTTTATGAATTAGATGCGTTATTAGGTCATATCAAGACTTTTTCAAATAGACTACATAAGGAAAGCAAAACTACATTCACAAGCTAAAAACAAAAAACAATGAAAAAACTCTCACTTCTTGTATGTGTGCTGGGATTGCTATGTAGTTGCAGCAGTAATGATGACAATGATACGCAACCAGCGTATTCAATTGAAATTAAAAATATTGAAACCTTAGTAGGCGAAAGCAAAATAAAAGTATCTTTTAAACTTACGGACGAAAATAATATTGGTGTATCTAACCAAACAGATAGCGATTTCAATTTGTATGAAACAGCCATAAGCGCTGGAGAAACGGAACAACTCATAGATCCGACAGAAGCTCCACGACTCATTGTGCCAAATCCTCAAAACTATCGGTATGCAACCATGATTGTCATGGATTTAAGCGGAAGTGTCATTGATGAAATTGAAAATATAAAAAGTGCCGCAACACTATATGTATCCAACTTATTTAGCGAAATTAATAGTGGCGCTTTAGAAGTTGCCATCTATTACTTTGATGGAAGAGAACAATTGCAAGAACTCATCGGTTTCTCTACTTCAAGTCAAAATATAATTGCAGCTATAAGCGGAATGAATTCTGGATTGCAACAAGACATCTCTACCAATTTATACGGCGCTGTAGTGCAAAGTTGCAACAGAATGCAAGCTAAAAAATTAGAAATTCAAAATGACCCTAATACCAATATTTGGTCTTCTTCCATGGTTATTTTTTCCGATGGTCAAAATCAAGATTTCTTTAATGATCGAAATGACATGAACACAAGCATCAATGCTACATTAGACAATACAGGTTTTTATGTAATTGGCGCAGGAAACAATGTAGATGCTAGAGTCATTGCAGATATTGGACGTAACGGACAATTTTTAATTGATGATTATTCACAACTTACTACAGGACTCAATAGCGTATTAGACGTCATTCGAAGAGAAGCAAACAGTAATTACGAACTTGAAATCTGTACAGCTAAAAGTGGTACAGAAGTAGCATTCAGATTGGAATCTATAGGAACACCAACGCTTGGCGGTACAGGAACGTATGATACGAATGAATTTACAGGAAATAACTGTACAATCAATTAAACTTCCAAAGAAGTAAACTCAAAAGTAGTCCCGTTGAACAATCCTTTATCACTCAGTTTTAACGACGGGATTACTAACAATGCCATAAACGACAAGGTCATATATGGCGCGCGTAAGGTGCTTCCCATTTCTTTGGCTAATTTGTCTAATTCAGCGTAAGCGGCACCAATTTCCCAACCCGTTTTATCGCTCATAATTCCCGCTACAGGTAACGAAACTACCTTTTCAACCGAATCAGAAACGGCGCAAATTCCACCTTTATTAGAAATCAATAAATTCACTGCTTTGCAAATGGCTTCGTCAGAAACACCAACGGCAATAATATTGTGCGAATCGTGTCCTACGGAAGAAGCAATGGCGCCTTCTTTCAATCCAAAATTTTGAATAAAAGCCATTGCAGGCGCATCATCATTATATCGATTTACAACTGTCATTTTTAAAATATCTTCCGAAACATTCGACACTAAATTTCCATCTTTTGCCAAACTATCTAAAATCAATTCGTTGGTGACCAATTCGCCATCCAATGCTTCAATAACGCGGATTTTACTTTTCGTGGCTTTGATTTGAAAATCAACCACATTCTTTGCAGAAGTATTGAAATTATTCAGTATTTCAAAGGGCACGCTGTCTATGTGTGTCGTTCCATTAGATGCAACTCGGATGCCATCAATATAGGTTTCTAACACTTTAAAATTTGTCAAATCTTCTAAAACTACGAAATCGGCAACATCATTGGTTTGTAACTGTCCAACATCCAACTTATAATGTTTCACAGGATTTACACATGCAACTTGCAACACTTTAAAAATGTCGTTTCCTTTTGCAACGGCGCGTGCGCACAACTCGTTAATATGACTGACTAACAAATCGTCAGGATGTTTATCATCCGAACAAAACATCATTTCATTATAATGTTCATCTAACAACGGAATCAACGCTTCAAAGTTCTTCGCGGCACTTCCTTCCCGAATAATGACTTTCATGCCTTTCTGTAACTTTTCCAACGCTTCGTCATGCGTAAAACATTCATGATCGGTAGAAATTCCTGCGGAAATATACTTCGTAACATCGTCACCGCGTAATCCGGGCGCGTGTCCGTCTACAGGTTTATTAAAATGTTTTGCCCAAGCTATCTTTTTTAATACTTCAGCATCATCAAACAAAACACCGGGATAATTCATCATTTCAGCCAAATACTTAATCTCTGGTTTTGCCAACAATTCTTTAATATCGTCTGAATCAATCACAGCACCAGCCGATTCAAAACTCGTAGCAGGAACGCAAGAAGGCGCACCAAAATTAAACTTAAACGGCACTTTTTTTCCGTTCTCAATCATAAA
>NZ_JBGCDL010000125.1:0-4122 GCF_045105435.1 Kordia sp.
TCTTTTTTGTCGCGAGAGATTGGAATGGTTTTGTTGTTTTCCATGATGAGATGAAAACCATCTTTTTTGGAGAGTTCTTTGATGTGTTTTAGATTGATAAGGTAGGAGCGATGCGGCTTGTAAAAAATCGGTTTGTGCGCCAATTGATCGGCGAAATGCTTGAGTGGCTTGCAGATAAATTCGGTGCGATTGCCTTGCAAATATACTTTTGTGTACATTCCGTCTGCTTCAAAATAGTAAATATCGTCTTCGGCAGCAAAGATGATTCCTTTCGGGATTTCGAGCGCTATTTTACTGACTGCCATTTGCTTAAATGCCAGTTTTAAGTCGTGAATTTGTGTATTAATGTTTTGATCATTGATGATTTTTTCCGCTTTGCTTACGGCTTGCGTGAGTTCGGAAACATCGATGGGTTTTAACAAATAATCGACCGCAGCAAGTTTGAAGGCTTCTACGGCAAATTCGTTGTATGCCGTGACAAAGATGATTTGGAAATCGACAGGTTCGTTTTCAAAGAATTCCAAAATTTGCAAGCCCGAATGTTGCGGCATGTCAATATCTAAGAAAACAATTTGCGGTTTTTTCGCTTTGATGGTTTTGACGCCTTCGAGCAAGTTGGACGCTTTGTCAATTGCCGAAATTTGCAAACAATTTTGTTGCAAGAGCGCTTCTAGTAGGTTTTGCGCTTTTCGTTCGTCGTCTATGATTAATACGTTCATGGTTATTTTTTTAAAGGAATTTGAATGCTGACACACGTTCCTGTAGGTTGTTGATTTTCGTCTGTTAAGTCGCTAATAAGTACTTCAATTTTTTGCAGACGATCTTTGTTTATGAGTTCCACACGTTCCGTATTGGCACGTGTTGCAAACGATTTGTAATACTGCGTTTGGCTTTCTTTGATTTGTTGCGCTGCTTTACGACCAATGCCATTATCGGTGATTTCACATACCAATTGTTCATTTTGTTTTTTGAAAGAAACCGCTAGTTTTCGATTGTCTATTTTGTGATGCAAACCATGTTTTATGGCGTTTTCTATGTATGGTTGAATGAATAATGAAGGAATTTTAATGGTTTCCAACGCTAAATTTTCGGCAACTGAAATTTCATAAGTGAGTTCTTCTTCAAAGCGAACTTTTTCCAATTCAAGGTATAAGTGTAGTGCTTTTAATTCTTGATCGAGTGTGATTTCTTTTTCTTGACTTTGCTCTAAATACGTGCGAATTAAACGAGAGAATTTTACCAAATATGTACTCGCTAAGTTTTGTTGATTGAGCACAATATATTCCTGAATGGAGTTGAGTGCATTGAAGATAAAATGGGGATTCATTTGCGAGCGTAGGTTTTCTAAACGCAAGTTTACCAATTGTTTATCGATCTCCAATTGTTGTAATTCTTTGTTTTTTTGCTTCTCGCGCGATCGAATTTGTTTTTTGTAGTATAAAATTACAATTGCCAACGCTGTACACATGACTAAAATGATAAACCAAGCTTGTTTCCAAAACGGAAGCGTAATGCTGAATTGAATGCTTTTTGGTTCCGAATATTGCGTTCCGCTTGCATTTTTGGCGCGTAAGTTAAAGGTGAAGTTTCCAGCGGGCAGCGTGTTGAATTTTACAGCCAATTGTCCTTTATCGATAACATTCCACGAATCGTTAAAACCTTTTAGTTGGTATTCGTAGCGCACAAATGTATCGGACTGAAATCCTTTTGAGTTGAATCGGATTTCAATCTCGCTTTGTTGCTGTTTTATGGTGTACGTCGTTGTTAACGGAACTTGTTTTTCTTCTAAGTTTATGTTTGTAAAGTAAACTTCTGGCGTGCTCCATTGTTTGAAAACCGTGCGTTTGTTGAAACGAAATATTCCGAGATTTGAACTGAATATGACTTCGTTCCCAAAGGTTTCAATATTGTTGATATTGTAGGAAAGCAAGCCGTCACGTTTGTTGATGGTTTGAAATGTTTGTGTATTGCTCGTGTAGTATTGCAAACCGTTATCTGTGACAATCCAGAGGTTTTTGCCATCAGTTTTTATTTTATTGATCGATTTTGAAGCCAATCCGTTTTCGGTATTTAAAACCGTGACAACTTTATCATTTTTAATTCCCAAAACACCATTGTCGTAGGTTGCTGCCCAAATTATTCCATCGGAAGCTTCGTCAATGTCAAAACTAAAAATGGGTTTGTTTTTGTGTTGAATCGCCTTTTGAAAGTTAAATAGCGAATCGTACAGTAATAAACCGTCAATATTGGCGATATATGCTTTTTTATTGTGTTTTGAATAGATGGATTTGTACGCTCGTTTTTGGTTGATTTCTGTTGATTTTTCTTCATTTCCATAGAACGTTCCATGTGAATAACTCTGCAAGTATTGATCGTTTTTGATATGCGAAATTGACTTTGCAGGACTTAATTTTTGAATGCGATTGCTAGTTTTATTTTCGGTATGATATTTTAAAACTTGCTTGTCGGAATTGTAATAGAGAATTTTTGTCGTTGGATTGTAATTGAGCTTGCGAACGTTAGAATTGTCATTAAAATTGAAGGTTTCTTTAATGTTTCCTTTCAAGTTGACTACGTTGATATTTCCTTTTGTATCACCTGTAAAATAGGTTGAATCTGTCTTTTTTTCGAGTGCAGAAATATTTTTTTTTGTATTTGATACGACACGTAAACTTTCGTTCGGAATTACAAAAACACCTGTATTTAAGGTCGGAATCCATAAGTTTTGTTGAAAATCTTTGGTGATTTCTGTCGTTGCATACGATTGTAGATAGCGTGCTATAATTTTGAGTTGGTTTCCGGAGCGTTTCGTCACAATAATACCATTCATAGTCGCAAAATAGAAGAGTTTGTCAAATTCTTGTATAACTTGTGTGCGTGTTTCATTCAGTTCGGCAGGCAATTGTAGTTCCGTAATGGTTTCATTTTGAATATGAAACAAACTGTTTTGATCGCCTATTTTGGATTGAAAAAGCAATAAATGTCCGTTGTAAACTTTGTAGAAACTCGTAAAAGATGGATATTCTTTTGCAGGATTTAGTTGTGTTTTTACGGCTTCCTTAATTTCTTTCGTCTGAATGTTTTGGTAGCGTAATTTGTTTTCGTTTGATAAGTAATAATAACGATCATTTTCTATGTAGCCAATATTTGTTCCGAATACATTGGGCGTGGTATTCACTACTTTTTTCGTGTTAAGATCAATCCAAATTGTACCTTTTTGTTTTCGAATTAGTAGATATTCATTATGAATTGTATAATCTGCCAATGCGCCATTGAGTCGATTTTGAACATCTATAAATAGTACAATTTTATTATTTTCTATATAAAAAAACTGTCCCGCAATATTATTAAACCACAAACGTCCTTTTGCATCTAACTTTAAGTTAAAAAAGGAACGTCCGCGTTTTTCTGGATGCGAATAGGCAATGTATTCTTTCCCATCATAGCGAAAGAGACCTTTATTTCCTGCCAGCCATATATAGCCTTCTGCGTCTTCGATACTGTCGTAAAACTCAATGTCTGGTAACCCGTTTGCTTCTGTTAGGTGTATACTAACAGGTTCTTGCGCCCAAATGACCAAGCTTGTAAAGAAAAAATATATGATGAATAGTGACTGACGCAAGTGAAAAAGTTTCAATAAAAGTACTATAAATTATAAAAAGGGAATGCCTTCCTTTCTGAAATGCACTATTTCTTTGCTGAACTACTTGTTTTGAGAGCGTATATGTGCGAATTGCCTTTTTGTGACTTTGGTAGGATTTAGTTTCCTTAAAGCTCCGCTTTGTAAATGAAAAACATCCGAAAATAAAAAAGCAAGCCATTTATTTTAGCTTGCTTTTCATTTAGTTGTGACCGCGAACCTTCAAAGTTCGAACTTTTTGATGGAGGATTTGAGAGGTATAAATTCCTTCTTCCTAGATTGTCATTACCTATTAAGGATATCATAGATTTTGCAATAAAAATTTGTAATTTTAGAAAAATAACTGGAATTCCTATTATACATACGTTGTAGCCAATTTAAACCAAGATTGCGAAAACATAAATAATGTAAAGCGAATAAATCTCTTAATTTAAATTAAAGGTATTCTCTACTCAATATGCTATACTTTTTCTTTATTCCAA
>NZ_JBGCDL010000126.1:0-34040 GCF_045105435.1 Kordia sp.
GTTATGATGGATCGGTTTGTGGTGAAAACAATCAGTATAACGCAAATTGAAAAAACGGCAGATACGCTATCGATGTATTATCACGACTTGCTAAAAGATGAAGAAAGTGATATTGTATTCAATCCGATAGAAACTACGCATGAATAACGCATGAAGTATGCTTACATCTCGATTCTATTTTGAGAATGTGTGGTATTCAAATATTTCTATATTCGTTTAAAATAATATGTTGTATTGTGATTGTCGAAAGATGAAAAAATAATCAGTGCGCCACCTGTGCTATGATTTATATTGTGAATGACAAGATCGTTGTTTTTGCTAATTCCAATTCTTGATTTGTCTATTTCCAAATTACCGAAAAGTAGCGGGATTCCCGTAATATGTGATTTTTTATTTTTTAAATGAATCATGCCATTTTTTCGAAGTTTCATGCCTAAAACAGTCTCTTCTATAGTTGTGTTTTGATGGCGATACGTAAACTTAATTTTTGTGTTAGATAGTAATTTAATATCTACAACCAATTTTTTTAGGAGTGTTGAGTCGATATCCTGTGTACTTGTAAAATTGTGTATTGTAGTGTCTTGTATTGTTTTTTTATACTCAACTATCTCTTTGCCAGCTTTAAAATAAGAGTCATAAGATTCAATTTCATATGTTCCTTCAATATTTTGAATATTTTCTTCGGTTAAATGTATAATTTGATCTTGCGTGATTCTGCTCGAAAATGAAGCACAACTTGTAATGCTAATTGCGAAAACAATCAATAGTAAACGGAAGTGTGTCTTTTTCATGGTAAATAGTTGTTTTAATGTGTGTCAAAATTATTGTTATAATTGCAAGATGAATCGTAGGAATAGCAATTTAGAATATTTATTTTTGTGAAAATCACAAATAACATGCAAGAGTTCTTCCTGTCAAAAATTAAAGCAGTATTACCCGAAAATACTTCGTTGATTGATACGGTAGCTGAGGTTTTAGACATTAGTTACGACGCTGCACACAGACGCACAAGTTCAAAAAGTAAATTGTCATTAGAAGAAGCGATCAAATTATCGCGTCATTTTAACATGTCTATTGATCAGTTGTATGAAATAGGATTGCAAAATATAGTGGCTGTCGAGAAAACGCAAATCATTTCGACACAAGAAGATTTGGAACTCTACTTTAAAGCTTCGCACGAAAATTTGAAGTTGATTTTAGCAATGGAAGATTCGGAAATTATCTATTCAGCTAAAGATTTACCTATATTCTACACAGCATCAGACAATGTGTTATCGCGCTTTAAAATGTATGTTTGGTTGGAATTGTTAAGCGATGACCACAACGTACTACCTTTTGAAAAATTTGCGCCATCAGTTTCTCTAGTAGCTGCCGCTTCACGCTTGGGCGAATTATATGCAAATTTGAAAGTGACTGAAATTTGGGATATTACAACGATAAATAGTACGATGAAACAAATTCATTTCTACTACAAATCGATGTTGCTCACGGAAAAAATGGCATTGCAATTGTGTGATGATTTAAAGAAATTAGTAGAAGCAATTGAATTAAAAGTAGGAACTGATACACAATTTAAACTCTTTTACAATGAATTGTTGCTAATGAATAATACGGTATTGGTAAAAACGCCAATCATAAAAACCTTGTTCGTTCCGTATACCATTCTGTCGTATTACAAAACCAGCGAAACGGAAACACTTGCACAAGTTGATCAGCACTTACAACGTCAAATGCGGAATTCGAAATTACTCTCGACCGCAGGAAAAAAAGAACAACGTATCTTTTTCAATAAAATGTATAAAAAAATTGATGCATTGATTTATTTAATTCAAGCGGAAAATGTGTTGGATTATGAATAAATTAGACTCGCTGTTACTCTTTGATTTTAAAATGTTACAAGTAAGTTAAGGTATTCTTTAACAAACAAAATGATAGCTTTCAAATCTATAATCAAAAAGTTCGACTTTAGAAACTTTGGGTTTAGTATTTTAGTAAATGAATTTTAGTATGAAATATTCGTTGGTAATTTTTAATTATTTCTATAAATATTCGCCCGTTTAAAGGTGTCCATATTTCTGTATAATCATCTTCTTCGTTTTTTTTACATTACAGTTAACAGTCTTGTGAAAAAGTAGTTGCGAATTTATGACCATAATCTTTTCCACCAAGATCTACTTTCATTATTAATGCTATCTTTTGGTATATTATTTTCATTCCCATTGTTTTTAAGCATTTTTAGGTGCTGACTTTTATAACCATCAAAATATTCATACTCATAATATGTTTCTTGATTCGGAGTTGATTCCTTTAGATAAATTATATTTCCTCTTTTATCTAGTATCTTTACATCAATTTGTCTGTCTTCGTTATATTCTTCTTCCCAATAATCATCCCAATCAGTTTTAATATGAGTTGTACATTTCTTTTTTAGTTGTTTATTTTTATTGTATTCATAGATAATATGCCATCTTGCAGTTAAAAATTCTTCATTAAAGTCTGGTCTGTAATCCATTTCAACCTTAGAAATCAAATTGGAATTTTCGTCATATTCATATGTAGTCAATGAATCAAGGAAGTGAATTTGCAGTGGAAAATCTAACACATTACCTTTTATGTCAATTTTTAATTCATTTATTCCTTTTAAATTATTATGAAACCTTTCTAAGGCTTCTTTTTGTTTATTTGTACTTAGTGGAGAAGCATTATAAATGTATTTATCATTTCTTTTAAAACACAATTTCTCTACTAATTTCTTTTGTTCATATTTATATAATCTTAGGTCTGTTAAAATACCGTCCTTATTGTATTTTTTTTGAGCAGTTAAATTACGTTGTGTAAATTCTCTTGTTCGAGTTTCTATTATTATATCATTTTTGTTGTATTTAATCTTTTTTATCAAACGATTTAGTGAATCATACTCATACTTATAGTAATACGGTAAATCTGATGTTACCGTTTTTATTATCAGGCCTAAATCATTTTTTTTGCATTCAAATTTAAACGTTATTTCACCATTAGTGTTTTGAATTTTTTCATATAATACTCTATATAAACGGTCTGTTATTATTTTAGACGAACGTTTAATAGCATTCTCATTGTCATAAACTATCTTATTAGTATGGCACTCATTATTAATATAATTGCTTTTTGCAATTGACCACGAACCATCATCAAAAAAATGCTTTTCTTCAATTAGTGTTCCATTTTTATTGAATAGTTTCTCGCAGATAAGAATATCATCACGTATTTCTTTATATGTTTTTACTTTCCCTCGTAATTTATATTGCTCCATTTTTAGTTTGTACCTAACGTATGTGTAAAAGGAATTTCTGATATTTCTACTGTAACTGTAAATGTTTTATTTTTAGAATTCAGTTATTTTTAAAGCTACAATATTCTTGCTCAAAGTCAAAAATCCCCCAGAAGATTTTTATCAAGAGTTTGAGAGATGTGAGTTGTGTTTAAAAGTACTTTTCGGAATTGTCTAATGCCCAAAACCTAACACCTAATACCTAACACCTAATACCTATCGTTTAGTTCAACGCAAAAGGAGCGCTCAATTTAAAAGTAGGAATAAAGACTCTGAATTTTTTAGTCGTAGTGAAGTTCACCATGTTAAAATGTCCGCGCATAGCTCCAATAGGTGAAGCGAGCAAACATCCTGATTGATACGTGTGTGATTCTCCAGGTTTCAATACAGGTTTTTTGCCGATAACACCTTCGCCATCTACAATTTCAACACTATTTAAAGCGTCAAAAATTTGCCAATGTCTTGATGTTAACTGAACCGAATCTTTGCTTTGGTTTTCAATTGTGATTTGATAGCCAAAAGCAAAATGCATCTTATAATTCTTGAAGAAAGTACCTTCAAAATTAGTCTCTACGGAAATTTTTATGCCTCTAGTTACCTGTTGAATCATTTGTTGTTTTTAATGTGATATAAGCATTTGTTTTTGAAACAAGCTACAGTCACAGTACAATCAAAAATACGAATTTTATAGGTATGATCTTAAAAGTCGTTAAAATTTTAACGATTTTTAAAGAAAAACGGGCTTTATCAATTTTTTATCACGCTCGAATTTGTAGACCCAATTCCGATAATACGATCGTATATTTCGCCAAATTTTCTAAAATAAACAATAATCAAATAGTCATTTTCGGTTTCAAAATTAGAACCGCTAATCTTTACAGGATCTACTTCGCCTTTTTCATTTACAACCACATATCTATAATTATAAAAACCTTGTTTCATTAAAAGTTGCGCTTCGTACAAATCGGTGTCTTCATTGTAAAACAGTTGGTTTTCTTCATTAATAGCATAATTATTAAATCGTCCTTGCACATATACTTTACTGCCTAGTAAATCCATATAATTGGCTAGCGAAAAGTGCATTACAGCATAATCTGCTTCAATAGAAGGGTCAGTTCCTTGAATTGTATTCACTAAAAAATCACCATTAATGTCAGGGTTAAAAGTGTACGGTTCGGAAGCACGTGTGGCATTAGTGTGTAAATAATTATGATACACATCGCGCAACTCAATACTTGCAATGCTTATGTTTCCACCGCGAATCTCTTTATTGTCAAAATTATAAAATTCATTTCCGCCAGGAAAGCTAGTTTCGGTATTGTAACGATACATAAATCGTGTTCCTAAAGTATATTGCGGTTTAATATTGGTAATAGCTGTTTTCCACTGATAATTTTGTAAAATGGCTACTTTGAGTTCGCGTTCAGGATTTCGGAGTCGCATATTTGCAGAATTGATCTCAAATTGAATCAATTGATCTTGCTGAATAGTACTTAAATCACGCGTTCTGTGCACAGCTGCGGCAACTCCAACAGAATTTTGATACACAATAAACTTTCTAGAAAACATCAACTCATCTTCATCATTATAAATAGAAAGCATGTAATTTCCTGTGAGTAATAATGTGGTAAATTGATTCGGAATTGACAATCGGTAGTTTGAGTACAATTGCAAGGTGTTAAACGAATTTTCATAATTAATAATTCGCTGATTGTCCATGCCTCGCATATATTGCGCTTTCGCGAGATTAGAAGGAGTCCAATCGTAATTACAATGCACTATTTTATAATAATAATCAGCTTCATCGCCATTAATATCATCAAAAGTAACATTCAGCGGTTCGCCCAATCGCAATACTGGAAACTGATCGCCATCATTAGTGCCTGCAAGTTCAATACTTTTAATAAAATAAGGAGGTTCAACTTCTTCTAGTGGTTTCTTTTGTGCGAAAGTGTAAAAGCTAACAAAAGCTAAAAGTGCAGAAATATAGAAAGTGCGAGTTGTCATTCGTTTCGATTTTTTTACAAAGATAAGCAAAATGCATGCCTAAACGCAGCGTGCGCCTTTGCGGTTGGTTGAGATCGTGTAAAACATCTAATTTAGAATGAGTATAAATAGATTTTATAGTTCTAAATTGGCTTTTAGATGAGTGTATAAATGATTAAATTTGCAGGATTTTTAGATAAAAATATCATAACTATGTCAAAAGACATTCGCATAAAAAAAGGCTTAGACATTAAGCTTGTTGGCGAGGCAGAAAAAACTACTGTTGCTGCAAAAGCTAGTAGTTCTTATACTGTAAAGCCCGAAGATTTTCACAGTATCATTCCTAAAATGTTAGTGAAAGTTGGTCATAAAGTAAAAGCCGGTCAGGCACTATTCCATTCTAAATTAGACGAAACATTACTTTTTCCTTCTCCTGTAAGTGGAGAAATTTCAGAGATTGTTCGTGGCGCAAAGCGTAAAATTCTTGAAATAAGAATTTTAGCAGATGCAACGCAAGCACATCATGACTATGGGAAAAAGGATGCAGCAAAAATGTCTGGTGATGAGGTTAAAAAACATTTGCTTACTGCAGGTTGTTGGCCATTCATCAAACAACGTCCGTATGACGTAATTGCTGATCCGACGAAGTCGCCAAAAGCGATTTTTGTTTCTGGTCACGACAGTTCGCCGTCAGCGGCAGATTTAGAATATGTGTTGGCAGGAAAAGAAGCTGAGTTAACTGCTGCATTGACAGCATTAACGAAACTTACAGAAGGAAGCGTTCATGTAGTTACAAGAAAAGGTGGAAATTCTCCATTGGCAAATGTAGCAGGAACAACTTCTCATACTGTTTCAGGACCACATCCAGCAGGAAATGTTGGAACACACATTAACAAAATTGACCCTGTAAATAAAGGTGAATTTGTTTGGACTGTTTCTGCAAAAGATTTAGTAATCATTGGTGAATTGTTACTTACAGGTGCATTCAATGCCACGAGAACAATCGCAATTACAGGTTCGCAAATAACAAAACCGCAATACGTAACAGCTATTGCTGGTGCAAGTATTAAAGATCTTGTAGCTGACAATATCAACTTAGACAATACAAGAGTTATTAGTGGTAACGCGCTTACAGGAAAACAAGAAAGTGAAAATGGTTCGTTAGGATATTACGATAACCAAATTACGGCAATTCCTGAAGGTGACGATTATGAGTTTTTCGGATGGAATAAGCCAATCTTTAATAAAGTAAGTGTGTCAAGAGCATTAACTTTCTCATGGTTAAAGCCTAATAAAAAATACGATCTAAACACAAATACAAATGGTGAGCACCGAGCATTCGTAACAACAGGAACGTTTGAAGAGGTATTTCCATTAGATATTTATCCAATGCAAACATTAAAAGCATGTATGTATTCAGATTTAGACGAAATGGAAGCTTTAGGAATGTACGAAGTAGCTCCTGAAGATTTTGCATTGACAGAGTTTGTATGTGTTTCAAAGCAACCGCATCAAAAGATTATTAGAGAAGGTTTAGATTTAATGCTTAAAGAAATAGGATAGTGCTATGAGCTTAAAAAGTAAATTACACAATATAAAAGAAAAGTATAAAGGAACGAAAATGGCGCCTGCATTCAATGCATTGCACACATTTTTATACTTGCCTAACGAAACTACACATAATGGAACGCATATTAAAGCGGCAGACGATTTAAAGCGTACCATGAATACTGTGATTATGGCATTGGTTCCATGTTTAATCTTCGGAATGTTTAATGCAGGATATCAACATTTCTTAGCATTAAAAGAAATTGAAGCGTCTAGTGGATTTTTAGGAAGTACATTTTGGACATTCCAAAACTTAATTCACGGTGCCTGGAAAATATTGCCTTTGGTAGTAGTTTCTTATGGTGTTGGATTGGCAGTAGAATTTTTATTCGCAGTCATCAAAGGACACGAAGTAGAAGAAGGATACTTAGTAACAGGAATGTTAGTTCCATTAATTGTTCCAGTTGATATTCCATTATGGATGTTATCTGTAGCAGTAATTTTCGGTGTTGTTATCGGAAAAGAAGTTTTTGGAGGAACAGGAATGAATATCTTAAACCCAGCATTAACCATTAGAGCCTTTTTATTCTTTGCATATCCAACTTGGATGACAGGAGATAAAGTATGGATTAGTGAAGCTGTGGAAAGAGATGGTTTAATTGCAGCAGGAGAAAATGTAGATGCTATTTCAGGAGAAACCATCTTGGGATATTATGCAAAAGCAGGACAAGAATTAACAATTGCTGGAACCAACGGAGGTTCTGAAATTGTAACCACGTATGGCGAAAGAGCCGCAGATTTATACTCTGTATCTGATATGTTTTGGGGATTAATTCCAGGATCTGTTGGAGAAACGTCTAAGTTCTTAATCATCTTTGGTGCATTATTCTTAATCTTTACGAAAATAGGAAGTTGGAGAATCATGTTAAGTACAGTAATTGGTGCTTTAGCAATGGGATTAATTTTCAACGGAGTTGTAGATGCAGGAATGATTGGAGAGTCAAGTAAATTTTACGGATTAATGAACATCCCTTTCTGGCAACACTTAATCATAGGAAGTGTACTATTTGGTGCTGTATACATGGCAACCGATCCAGTAACTGCCGCGCAAACAAATAAAGGAAAGTGGATTTACGGATTCTTAATTGGTTTTATATCAATTATGATTCGTGTGTTTAACCCAGCATACCCAGAAGGTGTATTCTTAGCGATTCTATTAATGAACGTATTTGCGCCAACAATTGATCACTATGTGGTTCAAGGAAATGTAAAGAAAAGAATGAAACGTCTAAAAGTAAAAACAACTTAACGATGGAAAAGAGAACAGATAAAAATTCATATACCATCATATTCGCTGTCGGAATGGTATTGGTAGTTGGTGCATTGTTAGCGTTTTTAGCATCTGCATTAAAACCTATGATTACTGAAAACCAGCGTCTAGAAAAGCAGCAAAATATTTTGTATGCTATGGGGATTAATGAGAACGAAGGTACAAGCGCAAAATTTGTATCTAAAGAAAAAATTACATCTAAAGATGCCGAAGGTAATGTAGTTAAAGATGAAAAAGGGAAAGAAGTTAAGTTACCTAAAGTTTCTGTAGAGTTTTCAAAGTATATCAAAGAACAAATAGTTTTAGTGGTTGAAAACGGTAAAGTTACTTCTCAAGTAAACAGAGAAGAATATATTACTGAAAATGGTAAGGAACCTTATTTAATAGATGTAAAGAAGGAGCAAGCTAGAGCTAAAAATGGGAAAACAAGAAGGCTTCCTTTATTTGTTGGAGAAAAAGATGGAAAAACATTTTACATCGCTCCAATTAGAGGAAAAGGACTTTGGGATGCAATTTGGGGTTATGTAGCTTTAGATGAAAACATGGTGGTACAAGGAGCTTACTTTGATCACAAAGGAGAAACGCCAGGTTTAGGAGCAAACATTAAGCAACGTTTCTTCATGGATGATTTTATTGGAGAAAATTTACTTGATAAAAATGGTGATTTTAAAGGAATTACTGTTGCTAAAGGAAATGCAGATCCAAAGAATAATGATAAAATGGACAACGAAATCGATGCCATTGCAGGAGCAACAATTACCGGAGACGGAGTTACTGCAATGATCAAAAAAGATTTAAGATTGTACTTACCATATTTCAAAAACTTAAAAAACAAATAAGTCATGGGAAAAGATAGTAAACTTATATTAGACCCATTAGCAGACAATAACCCAATTACAATTCAGGTATTAGGTATTTGTTCAGCTTTGGCAATTACAGCAGAACTAGAAGCTTCTATTGTAATGTCTATATCCGTATTATTTGTATTAGGAATAGGAAACGTAGTAATTTCATTAATGCGTAACATTATTCCATCAAAAATTAGAATTATTGTACAGTTAATTGTAGTGGCAACACTAGTAATTATAGTTGATTTAGTGCTAAAAGCTTTTGCGTATGAATTAAGTAAAACGCTTTCTGTATTTGTCGGATTAATTATTACAAACTGTATCATTATGGGACGTTTTGAAGCATTTGCTTTAGGAAATGGACCATGGAGATCGTTTTTAGACGGAATAGGAAACTCATTAGGATATGCAGTGATCTTAATTATTGTAGGATTCTTTAGAGAATTATTAGGTTCAGGAACTTTATTAGGATATCCTGTATTAGGAAATCCAATCCCTGGTGAATTATCAGGATTATATGCTTTAGGATATGAAAACAACGGTTTCATGCTATTATCACCAATGGCATTAATCGTAGTAGGAATCATTATTTGGATACAACGTTCAAAAAATAAAGCTTTAATAGAAGACTAAAAAATAGTAGTGAGCTATTAGATATGAGAATTGAGAGTTCTCAATACTAATTACTCAAAACTCAATACTAAAATATATGGAACATATAGAATTATTATTCAAATCAATATTTATAGACAACATGGTATTTGCTACGTTCTTAGGAATGTGTTCATACTTAGCTGTATCTAAAAAAGTGACGACAGCTGTTGGACTTGGAGCCGCAGTTATTTTCGTACTTGCCATTACGGTACCTTTAAACTGGTTATTAGATCAATACATATTACAACCTGGCGCTTTATCTTGGTTAGGAGATGGATATGCAGAGTATGATTTAAGTTTCTTATCATTCATCATGTTCATTGCAACCATTGCAACCATGGTACAATTGGTAGAAATTATTGTAGAGAAATTTTCTCCATCATTATACAACTCACTAGGTATCTTTTTACCACTTATTGCAGTAAACTGTGCAATCTTAGGAGGTTCGTTATTCATGCAGTCAAGAGAAATTGAAACTTTAGGATTGGCTACAACTTATGGAGTTGGATCTGGAATTGGATGGTTCTTAGCAATTTTAGCAATTGCTGCCATTCGTGAAAAAATCAGATATTCAGCTGTACCTGCACCATTAAGAGGTTTAGGAATTACATTCATCATTACAGGATTAATGGCAATTGGATTTATGAGTTTTGGTGGAATGTTAACTGGAGGAGATGAAGAGCCGAAAGACAAAAAAGCATCAGCTCAAATAGAAACTGTACAAGACAATAGTACA
The DNA here is from genome assembly GCF_045105435.1 of Kordia sp. Classification (GTDB taxonomy): domain Bacteria; phylum Bacteroidota; class Bacteroidia; order Flavobacteriales; family Flavobacteriaceae; genus Kordia. The sequence goes on from NZ_JBGCDL010000126.1 coordinate 10,413, forward strand.
ACAAAAAAAATCGCTAACAATACAAAAGTAATTGAGTAATATGATACTATTAGCACCAAGTACAACAGGAACAATACTAGCAACAGTTGCAGCCTTTTTACTAATTACATTAGTATTGGTTTCGCTATTGTTATATGTAAAGCAAAAACTATCGCCATCTGGTCCCGTAAAAATTACAATCAATGGAGAACGTGAAATCGAAGTAGCTTCAGGAAGTACACTTTTATCTACCTTAGGAGGCGAAAAAATATTCTTGCCATCTGCTTGTGGTGGTGGTGGAACATGTATTCAATGCGAATGCCACGTATTAGAAGGTGGAGGAGAAGCATTGCCAACAGAAGTTCCGCACTTTACACGAAAAGAATTAAAGCACGGAGCACGTTTAGCGTGTCAAGTAAAAGTAAAGCAGGACATGAACATCACAATTCCAGAAGAAGTATTCGGAATTAAAAAGTGGGAAGCAGTGGTTGTGCGTAACTACAATGTAGCATCATTCATTAAGGAATTTGTTGTTGAAATTCCAGAAGATATGGGCTACAAAGCTGGTGGATATATTCAAATTGAAATTCCTCAATGTGAAATAAAATTCGAGGATATGGATATCACTGCGCATCCTGAAGAACATGAAACTCCAGATAAATTCCAAAAAGAATGGGATAAATTCGGATTATGGCCTTTAGTGATGAAAAACAATGAAATAGTAGAACGTGCATACTCTATGGCTTCTTTCCCTGCGGAAGGACGTGAAATTATGCTAAACGTTCGTATTGCTACACCACCATGGGATAGAGCTAAAAATGCTTGGATGAATGTAAATCCAGGTGTAGCATCATCATACATATTTGCACAAAAACCAGGAGATAAAGTAACAATTTCAGGACCTTATGGTGAATTCTTTATCAACGAGTCAGAATCAGAAATGTTATATGTTGGTGGAGGAGCAGGAATGGCACCAATGCGTTCGCATTTATATCACTTATTCAAAACCTTAAGAACTGGACGTAAAGTTACATATTGGTACGGAGGACGTTCTAAGCGTGAATTATTCTACCTAGAGCATTTCTATGAATTAGAAAGAGAATTCCCGAACTTTAAGTTCTATCTAGCATTATCTGAACCGTTAGAAGAAGATAACTGGAAAGTGAAAAAAGATATTGATGCTGAAGGTGATGGATTTGTAGGATTCGTTCACAACTGTGTAATCGATAACTATTTAAATCACCACGAATCACCAGAAGATATAGAATTATACTTCTGTGGACCACCATTAATGAACCAAGCTGTTCAAAAAATGGGAGAAGACTTCGGTATTCCAGATGAACACATTCGATTTGATGACTTTGGTGGATAAAACCAACTTCATTTCAAAATACACAAAAAAGATCGTCAATATTGACGATCTTTTTTTATGATACAAGTTTAAATATTCAGATAAAATATATTTTATAAAATAAAGAATAATCTGTTTATCTTTAGAGAATAATATTTACAATACACAATGACTCAAAGATTACTTTTACCAATATTCCTTTTTATTTTTGGAATCACGGTTGCTCAAAAAAAAGCCATTACGCATAACGATTATGATTTGTGGAAATCTATTAGTGATACTAAGGTTTCAAATAATGGAAAAATAATAGTTTCAACAATCACTACACGAACAGGTCGTGGTGATGGCTATATTCAAATATACAATACAGAAACAGAAGAGAAAGTAACTTATTTTAATGGAATAGGAAGTTCTATTACTTATGATGAGAAATTTGTAATCTTCAAAAAGAAAGTCGAGTACACTACTACAAGATCTGAAAAGAAAGAAGAAACTAAAAAAGAAGATCAAGAAAAAGAAGTACTCTATATACACGATGTACAAAACAACAAAATCCATGATTCTGTAATACGTATAAAATCATATACATTGCCTAAAAAGAATAGTGAGTATTTAGTCATTGAAAAAATAAAAAATAAAAAAGATTCTATAAAAGGAGATAGCTTACCAGCGTGGAAAAATAACTATGGAATTGTATATAATTTAAAAACAAAACATCAAGACACTGTATTTAATATCAAAGATTTTGTAGTTCCAGAAGAAGGAAACGCTTTTTACTATACAACCAATAATAAGAAACGTAAGAAAAAAGCAAAAGGAGTATTTGTATATAATACAGCAACAAATTCAACGGAAATAATAGACACGCTTTTATACGATTATAAAAAACTAAGTGTAAATAAACTAGGAAATCAGTTAAGTTTTGTAGCAGAAAGAGATTCTGCAAAGACAGATTCTATTCCTTTAAAACTATATCTCTATAAAAATAAGAAGCTTCAAGTATTAGTTGAAAATGAAATCAAACACTTTGGTGCAAATCAAACACTTAGTGAAAAAAAGGCGCCTTTCTTCTCTGAAAATGGGAAGCGACTCTACTTTTATTCTAAAATAAAAAGTGAATTCAAAAAAGATACCACACTACTAGATGAGGAAATTCCGCAAGTAGATGTTTGGGGATGGAATGATAAAGTAACACAACCTAGACAAAAAGCGAACGCTGACTTTTATGAAGAAGATACACGACTGCGTTACTTCGATATTGAAAAAGAGCGCTATGTACAGTTGCAAGATGAAACACTATATTATATATATTTAGCAAGTGATTATGCAACAAAATACGTGCTAGGAATTAGTGACAAGCCATATGAAATTGAAAATGCATGGAATAGACCTATTAGAAATGATTATTATGTAATTAATTCTGAAACAGGTAAGAAACGATTATTACTAAAAGGAGCAGGATCAAGTGTTTTTATGGCGAAAAATGGCGAATATGCTATGTATTTCGATATAGATGTAAAAGATTGGTTTTCCGTAAACCTTGAAACACTTCAAAAAAATAACTTAACAAAAAATATAAACGTTTCTTTTGAAGATGAAGATGACGATCATCCTATGTTAAAATATGCTCATGGTAATGGAGGTTTTGATAAAAACGGAAACCTTCTATTATATGATAAATATGATATTTGGAAAGTACCCTTAGATGGAAAAAGGAAGCCAAAAAATATTACTAGAAAAGGACGAAGAAATAAAATTTCATTTAGAACAAAGAGTCTAGGTGAAAAAAGATTGTTAGCTACGTACATAGACGGAAAGTTATTATTAAGTGGATTTAATGAAAAAACAAAAGCAACAGGTATTTACTTATTAGATGACTCTGGAAAGCTTACACAGAAAATTAAAGACGATTCCTATTTGGTATTAGCATTAAAAAAAGCCTTAGAAAGTGATGTGGTCACTTTTACAAAACAAAACTTTAAAACATTTGAAGATTTACAAGTAACCACCGATAACTTTAAAACGCACACACAAATTACTGATGCAAATCCGCAAGAAAAAGATTTCAAATGGGGAACTTCTGAACTGGTTTCGTGGAAAGCCTATGATGGTACAAAACTAGAAGGAATTATACACAAACCCGAAAATTTTGATCCTTCCAAAAAATATCCAATGATTGTCTATTTCTATGAGCGAAGTGCTGACGGACTTCACAATCATTATTCGCCACAACCAAGCGCATCTACGGTAAACAAAGCGTATTTAGTGAGCAATGACTATATCGTTTTTACGCCAGACATTGTATACAAAGAAGGACAACCAGGGAAAGATGCTTACAACTGTGTCATTTCGGGCGTTGAAGCAATAGAAAAGAAAGGTTATGTAGATAGCAGTCGTATGGCATTACAAGGACAAAGTTGGGGCGGATATCAAGTAGCGTACTTAGTCACAAAAACAAACAAATTCAAAGCCGCAATGGCAGGTGCACCAGTAAGTAATATGACATCTGCTTATGGAGGAATTCGTTGGGGAAGTGGATTAAGCAGAATGTTTCAATATGAAAAAACACAAAGTCGTATAGGTAAAAACTTATGGGAAGGTTTTGATTTATATGTAGAAAGTTCACCGCTATTCAGTCTTCCTAATGTAGAAACACCATTACTCATCATGCATAATGATAATGATGGAGCAGTTCCTTACTATCAAGGAATTGAATTATACATGGGAATGCGTCGTTTGCGCAAACCTTCATGGTTATTAGTATATAATAACGAAGCGCATAACTTGCGTAAAATGAAAAACAAGCAAGATCTTTCTATCAGAATGATGCAATTTTTTGATCATTACCTAAAAGATGTGCCAGCACCTATTTGGATGACCAAAGGAGTTCTAAGATCTCAAAAAGGAACTAATTTCGGATACGAACTCGATAAAGGATGAAATCACTATAAAACACATTTTAAAAAGGATCGCAAATAGGTGACCCTTTTTTATTTACGTAAGTTATCGTCTCAATAAAATATCAGCAGAAATTAAAGTATCTTTGTCGCGCGTTCACTTTATAGATGAAAAGGGACACTTAGTCGAGATTTAATACAAAAAGTAGAAAAACAATACGCATCATCAATAAACCAATACTTTCGCGATTGAGTTAGGTGATTATTTCTGATTATGGAAAAATTAACAAAACAAGAGTTGCATAATTTGGCGATGAATATCGTTGGAAAAGAATTGGAAGAAAAAGGATATGAATTCTTAGCAGTAAACAGTAAACTCAACAGGCATCCGCAATTTGTGTGTATTGACGAAAACAATAAAAAGAAATTTGTACTTGTCAAAGCTGTAAAATATCCAGAAGATCCAAAAGAATATGATGCTATATGGATGGAAACGTTCAAGCAACATGTAGAAAAATTTGAAGCAGAACTCTACTTCGCAGGAGTCGGACTCGGTAATGCCGAAAACCCACTCGAAGAAATTATAAAAAATCAACCGTACGTACTCGATTATGATGGTTTAATACAAATAACATAACAAATGAAAGCAACTACGTTTCCCCTATACGCATGTATAGCTTTTTTACTCACATCTTGTGTTGAAAAACCCAAAGACGTCATAATGCAAGCAAATACAGGCTTTGCATTAGGAACTACCTACACAGTTCAATATGAAATACATGATGCCAAAGAGAATTATAAAGAAGACATCGAAAATGTATTTCATCTAGTCAACAAATCAATGTCTGCATATATTCCAAACTCCGATATCTCAAGAATCAACAGAGGAGAAAAAGAGGTAGTTGTAGATAAATATTTCCGTATTGTATATGACTTTTCAAGAGATGTATATGAAAAAACAGATGGTTTTTTTGACCCAAGTGTCGGCGCTTTGGTCAATGCATGGGGATTTGGTCCTGAGAAACCAATCAACAATCTAACAAAAGAACAAGTAGACAGCATTATGGCGTTTACTGGTTTTGATAAAGTTAAAATTTCAAATGAAGGTAAAGTCTATAAAGAGCATCCATCATTAACATTTGACTTTAACTCACTAGGAAAAGGATATGCAATAGATCTTATAGGTGAAATGTTTGATAAAAAAGGAGTCAAAAACTATATTATTGAAGTCGGTGGCGAAATCTTAACCAAAGGAAAAAATACTAAAAAAGTAAAAAAATGGACCATTGGTATTGATAGTCCTGTGCAAGAATCAGAAGAACGCCAATACATTGAATACATTACTTTAGAAAACAAAGCAATGGCAACCTCCGGAAACTACAGAAAATACAGAGTTGATCCAGAAACGGGCGACCATTATGTACACATCTTAAATGCAAAAACGGGGTATCCGATGAAAAACAATGTATTAAGTGTGTCTGTCGTTGCCGATAATTGTATGAAAGCGGATGCGTATGCTACTGCGTTTATGGTAATGCCGTATGGAAAAACAAAAAAGCTCTTAAGTGAGCTTAAAGATGTGGATGCTTATATTGTTAGTAAGGATCAATATGGTAATATTCAAAAATATACTACAAGTGGTTTCCAAGATTTAATTATAACGGAATTTTAGCTGTAAAAAAAGTGTTAAGTAGGGTTTTAGTGTACACTTAGTGCGGTTTTTAAAGATAAAAAAAACAATACAATCATGTAAATTTAAAATGTTAACCACAAAATTAAATGATCATGAAAAAAAAGAATCTAAAACACAACGGACTCAAATTAAACAAGCACAGTATTTCTAGTTTAGAATCACAAAACGCAATGGGAGGCGCAACAAATTCCTGTTTCATTTTTGTAGATACAGCTTGCGCAAATACAGTAGGATGTAATTATACAAATACATGTCCGCCAACAAACGGTTGCCCTACAAATGGCTGCCCGCCGCTTACAGACGGTTGTCCTTTCATTTCAGAATCTTGTCCGGTAAATGGAATCTGCTAAGAAAAATTAGTAAAAACGATACAAAACGATCCGTAGAATTTTCTGCTGATCGTTTTTTTTATAAACTAAAAAAGGTGCTTCCGTAAATGTTAAATAAGGTTTTAGTATAAACTTAGTGTGGTTTTATAAAGTGAAAACGCTACAAAATCATGTATTTTTAGGTATTAACCACAAAATTAAAATATCATGAAAAAAAAGAATTTCAAACACAACGGACTTCATCTGAACAAAAATGTAATTTCTAGTTTAAAATCTGATGAACTACAAGGAGGAAGAACACGTTCATGCTTGGCAGATATTGATACCAATTGTGCGTCAGCAAATTGCGGAACACTTGGTTGTCCAACAAATGGCTGTCCTCCAACAGGAAACTGTCCAACAAATGGATGTCCACCAAGTATCTCTTGTCAGCCAGTAGGAATCTGCTAAAAATAAAATAGACAACCAAACAAAAAAGCGATCTTAAATATCAAATTTGAGATCGTTTTTTATTTTAAATTATATTAGAAACTCATATGATGAATCTGGAAGTTTAAAAGCGCATATTATAAATAAAATAACCATCTTTATACGTTTTAATAAAAATTACATGAACTACAAGCTGCCACTATATATAATTGTAATATGCTTTGCTCAATTTGGATTTTCTCAGCAAAAGCAAATTGATAGTTTAGAAAATGTATTTTCTAAACTAGAAAACGATTCCCTAATATTAGCTAAATCTGATAAACTGATGAGTTATTATAGAAAAAGGAATGTTGAGTTGCATTACTATATCATAAATAGAGCGCTAAATTTAAAGATAAGAGGTAAAAAAAGGAGCATAAAACAAAAAGCTGTAGCAACAGTAGAGCTTGGACTTTATTATCGGGGAAAAGGACAGCTAGATTCTGCAATTGTAGCCTATGACAAAGCAATAAAAATGTTTCTACAAATCAAAGATTCATCAGGAGTTATATATGCTAAAACATCAAAAGGAAGTGTGTTAAAGTCAAAAGGGAATTTTTTAGAATCAATTAATATTTTTAATGATGCACTTATTTTTTATGAGAGTCAAGGAACTAAAGCAAAGTATAAGTTGTTAGTGACTAAAGTAAATTTAGCTGGAGTTTATACCACTATGAAAGACTGGGAAAACGCAGCAAAACATCTTGAGGAAATTTATAATGACTCACTAGCTAAAACCCAAAAAGGATTACTAGGAGCTGTTTGTATAAACCTTGTTGGAGTTAAAACAAAACAAAACTCATTAGAAGAAGCTTTAAAATATGCTAAAGAAGCATTGGAACTAAAGAAAAGACCAGGAAGTAGGGCAAATTTATATACCAATATAGGTGCGATATATGAAAAAAAGAGTGCGCATCAATTGGCAGATGATTACTTCAGAAAAGCGCTTGAACAATATACAATCATAAAAAACACACATGGAATTCAAAAAAGTTACAACAATATCGGAAACAATTTATCAAAACTGAGAAAATTTGACGAAGCAGAGTATTTTCTATTAAAATCAAATGCATTATTAGAAAAAGGCAATAATATAAACTCGTTGTGGCATAACTACGATATGCTTTCTGCGCTTTATGAAAATACAAAGGATTACAAAAAGTCATTAGAATTTGCTAATAAACGAGCAAAAATTAAAGACTCATTGCTAAGTATTGAGAAGCAAAAAGAAATAGCAAATTTAGAAACCTTTTATAAAACAGAAAAAATTGAAAGAGAAAAAAGTGTAGCAGAACAAGCTGCAATAATTGCAAATTTAGAAAACCAAAAAAATCGAAATCGGTTTATTGGAGCTTTATTACTGGCAGCTCTCATAATACTACTATCCATATTTTACTTCAGCAGAACAAAAACGAGAAAAAAGACAGAACTTGTATTAGTAAAGCTTCAAGAAACAAAAAAGCGACTTGAAGTAGAAAAGAAGCATAGAAATTCTGAGTTAAAAGCATTAAAAGCACAGATGAATCCGCACTTTATATTTAATGCACTTAATTCGATACAAGAATATATCGTTCTAAACAAGAAAAACTTAGCAAGTGATTATCTAGGGAAGTTTGCCGATTTAATTAGAACCTATCTAAACCATAGTAACAAAGGGTTAATTCCTCTGGAAGAAGAACTCAGGTGTTTAGAAATGTATTTGGAGTTAGAAGAATTAAGATTTGAAGAAAAACTAATATATGCTGTTCATGTTGCTGACGATATAGATGTTAGTAGTGTTTTTGTTCCAACAATGTTAATACAACCATACATAGAAAATGCTTTAAAACACGGATTGTTACATAAAAAAAATAATCGAAAATTAACAATATCAATATTAAAGACTCCTGATCAGAACAGTATAACATGTATTATAGAGGATAATGGAATCGGAAGAGAAAAAGCATTAGAAATAAAAACACTGAAAAATGAAACATACCAGTCATTTGGAACAAAAGCTACTAAAGAACGGTTAGATTTATTAAACCATGGAAAAACAAATTTAATAGGAGTTGAAATAGAAGATTTGTTTCAAGGTGAAGAATCAATAGGTACAAAAGTAACTGTCAATATACCGCTTTCAAAAAGGAATGCGGTTAATTATTCAGCAATCTAAAAAGGTGAAAATTGCTTATAATCATATGTTACTAGCCTTTTAGAAGTTAATATTGGGGTTTTAAATATAAAATACAGAAGCAAAGCTTTTAAAATAATACTTTTGAAGAGTCATAAATAAATTAATGAATTGATAAAAAAAATATACTACATATTACTACTTTTTGCAGCTTGCACTTTACATGCACAGCATCCTGTATACATACAGTTTTCTGAAAAAAATGACCTACCAGATATTGAATTCTATAGTATTATAGAAGATGCAAAAGGTTTTATATGGTTGGCTGCGGACAAAGGTTTCTACAGATATGATGGAAATAAATTTAAAATTTTCACAAACAAAGAAAAACGAGGACTTTCAATATTCGATCCAAAAGAAGATAGTAAGGGGCGAGTTTGGTGTTGCAATATCTCTGGACAATTTTTCTACGTAGAAAATGAAGAACTTGTCACGTTTATTGATCTTGGGAAAGAAACGCAATGGCAGCTCGGTGATTTTATTGTTACTGAGACACACTTGTTAGTGTTCTCCGATAAAACAATTTACAAAATAGCATTAGACACCAAGCAAATAGAAGATCGAATTAGTTTAACAGATGCTTACCTTGGTAGTCCATTTGTGAAGGGAGATCAAATTTATATAACAGCTGGAGATAGAATTGTAGCATTAGATAAAAATTTGAAAATAACAAAACAGATAGCTTCTGAAGCTATATATAACGATCTCGTTAATGTGAGTCAAGGAAGATCAATAGGAATAAGCATAGAAGGAAAAACCTATTTGAAATATAAAAACGCTGAATTTGAGTCTCTTTTTTTTGAATTTGATATCAATACAGGAGCTTATCAAGAAGTAAATTTACCAAAAGAACTGCTCTCCAATCAATTAATTCAGATTAAATATTACAAAGGAGAAGTTTTCTTTTCTACTTCTTCAGGAATTTGGGTATTTGCATATGATGATGGAAAATTTACATATAAAAACAGGTATTTTAAAGACGAGTTTGTCTCTAAACTTATTATTGATAAAAATGAAAATTATTGGGCAACAACAATAGGAAACGGTGTCTTTGTAATTCCTAATACCAATATAAATGACTATAACCTTCCGTCAGATATTTCTCAAATTAGTAGTATTGAGAAAATAAATGACCATCAATTCTTTTTTGGTACTATGACTGGAAAAGCAGGGATTTATGATGTCAATCAGCATACAATTGAACCTGTAAAACTCAAAGGAAAAGGAAAAGTATCTTCCTTAGTATACAACCCTAAAACAAGTTTAATATACATCAGTCAAAGTGCGCAAGCGAGAATTCTAAATTTGAGAACGAAGAAAACTGTTGAAAATGATCGTTTTATAAACGCAAGGAGTTTATCTTTAATGCAAGGCGATTCTATTTTTTACACAAATTATCGTGGAGCAGAATTGGTGAATGGAGAAGAAAGCATCTTTTTCCCTCGTAAAAACTTAGGTAGAATTAGAGCTTATATGGGATTTTATGATGCCGAAACTAAAAACTCATACGTATCATACGTAGATAACCTTATTCGTTTTGATGAAAAATTACAATCAAAAAATATTCGTTTTAAAGAAAAACCAATTCATGCAGTCGGAATTGCGAAAACTGACAATGGATTCATTTGGGTTTCTACTTTCAAAGACGGATTATTTGGTATCAAAAACGACAGAGTTGTTGTTCATTACAATACAGAAAATGGACTGATTTCAAATCTAACTCAAAAAATACAAGGAGATGGAAACTCACTTTGGATTGTAACCGACAAAGGAATCCAATTTCTAAATACTGAAACACAAACATTTCAAACACTTACTAAAAGAGATGGTATCAATACATACCTCATAAATGGGATAGTACCTTTAAAAGATAACATCATATTCTCATCTGTTAAAGGTATTTTTAGTATCGATCGTGCCAAAGTGTTTAAAAATAGCAAGAAGCCTGAAATATATTTTACCGGAATTCAGGTAAATGAAAAAGACACTTTAATTCAAGAGAAAATCAGTCTTCCGCATTCTCAAAATGCAATAAAAATTAGTTTTAACTCTAATGGGTTTAAGTCAAAACAGAATATGAAATATCAAAGTCGACTGTTAGGCTTTAATGATAGTTGGATTCCTGTAAGTGAAGGAGCTAATTTTGTAAAATACAATAGTTTGCCTGTTGGGAATTATACGTTTCAGGTAAAAGGAACTTCGATCTCATCAAACAAAAATTCAGCTATTGCAGCTATCAAAATAGCAATCAAAAGTCCGTTTTGGCAAAAATCATGGTTCATCATAAGTGCAGTTTTAGTTAGCTTATTATTGATCATTCTGTATTATAAAATAATTCTAAAAAAGCGAGACAAGCAGAAAAATATAGAACTCGAAAAATTAGCACAAGAACGAGAATTAGTATTTTTAAAACTAGAAAACTTACGCTCGCAGATGAATCCGCATTTTATATTCAATGCATTGAATTCGATTCAGGAGTTTATCATTCTCAGTAAAAAAAACCTTGCAAGTGATTACTTAGGTAAATTTGCCGACTTAATTCGAACCTATTTAAACCATAGTAACAAAGGGGAAATTTCTTTGCGTGATGAAATCAATTGTTTAAAAATGTATTTGGAGTTGGAAGAATTGCGTTTTGAAGATAAGCTAGTATACTCGGTAGATATTGACGAAAGTATCAATACTAAAACACTTATGATTCCAACAATGTTGATTCAGCCATATGTTGAAAATGCTTTAAAGCATGGACTTTTGCACAGAAAAGAAAATCGAGTATTAACTATTGTGTTAAAGAAATCTGATACAAAAAATACAATAATTTGTGAAGTTACTGATAATGGAGTTGGACGCGCAAAAGCCTTAGAATTAAATCAACGAAAAAATAAAACACAAAAGCCTTTTAGTGCAAAAGTTATCGAAGATCGATTAGTTTTACTCAATTATGGACGAGAAAAACATATTGGTATTTCCATTGAAGATTTATATGATAACAAAATAAATGCATCTGCCGGAACCAAAGTTATCATTACGATTCCGATGGAAAAACGTAATCATAAGTACACAATACACGATAAAAAAATATGAAAGTAATCATCATTGACGACGAACGAAAAGCAAGAAACTTGCTGAATGTCTTAATTTCTGAAAACTGTCCAAGAATCACAGAAATCTTTGAAGCAGAAGAATTACTTTCTGGAATTGAGTTAATCAAAAAAGAACAACCGCAAATTGTATTCTTAGACATTGAAATGCCACAACATTCGGGTTTAGAAATCTTAGACTTTATAGAAAAAGACAGCTTCAATTTTGAGATCATATTTACAACGGCGTATAGCGAATATGCCGTAAAAGCCTTTCAGCTTTCAGCTATTGATTACTTGTTAAAACCTGTGCGTGCTACACAAATACGAGAAGCTGTTGAAAAAACACTAAAACACATTGGAAAATCACAAATAAATATCAAACTAGAAGAACTCAAAAAAAGTTTGGCTTCGTCTAATTTCAATAAAATCGGCTTGCCTTTTTCAGATGGTTTCAAATTTGTAGACTTCAATGACATCATCTTATTAGAAGCAGATGGAATGTATACAAAGATAACTACTGTCAACGATTCGGAAATCCTAGTTAGCAAACCATTAAAGCATTTTGTGTCGCTTTTAGAAAAAATAAACACCTTTTACAAACCGCATCGTTCTTACTTAATAAATCTCAAATATATTAAAGAATACATCAAAAAAGATGGTGGTTACATTGTAATGGATAACAACGAAACAGTTTCCATCTCCAAAGACAAAAAAGAAGAATTCTTAGCCATTGTTCAAAACATAGGATAGTTTGTTTTGAAAGAAAAAGTAGTAATAACCTTTTGATAAATCTAAAAAAGGTCATTTTTTAAAACACTAAAAAACGTTTAGCAATTCAAAACTAACTTTCAGAAGATAAAATAATAAAGAGGTAACTAGCTACATACTTTTGTTTTCATAAACTATAAATTATATTATAATGAAAACAAAATTCCTCTCAGTTTTTCTTCTAATAACGAGTATTGCATTTGCGCAATACCCTATAACAAACTTGGTAGGCGCTTATGAATTTAATGGTGACTTAACAGACCAAGCCAATGGTGTCAATATGACTGTTAATGGCTTAATGTTATATTCACCAGATAGATTTGGAACTCCAGGTGCGTCAGCACGCTTAGTATTTGGAGATGCTAGCAGAATAAATGTAGATTTCCCTAATAACGACGTCGTTGAATATAATTTTTGGATAAAAACAACTATTGATGATGCTAATAGAAGAACTATTATTGAAGATTCAGACAGAGTAGATGATACAGACTCAGATTATGATGGCTATTTTGTGTATTTAAGAAATGGAGTAATAGGAGTGCGAGCTACTTTAAGATTTGGTTCTACTCTTTTAGAATTTGCTAATGATCATACTACAACAATATCAGATGGAGAATGGCATAATATAAATGTACATATAGATTATTATTATGATTTTACATATAATGACACATATGGAGTTATAAGTATTAAAGTTGATGGTGTTGAAGACGTTGTAAATCCAAGAGTAAACAATAACTCAACAAGCGTAACAACATCGTATAATAGTATTGATGGAAATGTTGTGCTAGGAAATAATAGAGCAGGAAATATGCCAGCAGCTAATAAGTTTGGAGGCGAAATAGATAACTTATTAATTTATTCTCAAGCTTTAACACAAGCGCAAATAGAAAGCATTATAGATTTTGGTAATTATTGTCAAAAACCAGACGCTTCCATACTTTCGGTAGCTTCTATTACGAATGATGGTGCCACAGTAAATATAAATGATACTGGTACGTATGATGTAGCGTATCATGTTCAGGGTGAATCGTTTTCTAGCGCAACAATTGTTAATAACGTTACGAGTAGTCATATTATAACTGGATTAGAATCTAATTTAGATTATGAAGTATATATCAGGGAAATTTGTTCGGTAACAACGGCTTGGTCTGAAGCAGTAAGTTTTAAAACGAATAGACCTACAGGAACTGTCTATGTAAATCCAGCTGCAACAGGTTTAAATACAGGAACAAGTTGGAGTAATGCATTTACAGATTTGCAAACAGCTTTAGATGATTCAAGAATAAACGAATCTGTCTGGATAGTTGGTGGTACTTACAAACCTACAACGGCTAATGGAGACAGAACTATAGCGTTTACCGTAAATTCAAGAATAAATGTAATAGGTGGTTTTGCAGGAACAGAAACTTCCGTAAATGATAGAGTGTATGGTACAAATGAAACCATACTATCTGGAGATTTAAATGGAAATGATGATGCCAACTTAGATCCTTCTAATGCGTTAAGAGCAGATAATAGTTATCGTGTTCTAGTTACAAACTCAATTGTAAACTCTCCTAATGTTGGAATTCAATTAGAAAGACTTACAATTACAGGTGGTAATGCAAATGGAACAGGAGTTTATAACCGAGGAGCTGCCATTACGAAAGGAGCGGTAACTAGAGCATTTACATTAACAGATTGTATCATAGAAAATAACAGTGGTATAAATAGAGTCGTAGATACGAGAGTAGGAGGCGGGCAAGTTGGCTCAATAACTATTTCTCGTTCCATATTTAGAAACAACTATAGTCGTGGAGGTGCTTTTTATTGCCTTTCTCAAACGACAACAACGGTAAATGTTTTAAATTCTTTATTCGAGAAAAATATAGCTACGAATGTGGAAGGTGATGGACAAGCTGGAAGTAGTATTTGGTTAAAATCTGATGTTTTTGACGCAGTCATTTTAAATGTTCGTAACTCCACGTTTGTCAATAATCAAGATTTAGGGACTACCACAGGGTACAATAACTTTAATAGAGCTACCATTGTTTTGGAAAGAACAATTAGTAACGGTGGAACACCATCTTCGACTTCAGCTGATATTTATAATTCAATATTTTATAACAATACGACTATAGGTGGAAATACATCGAAACTTATTTCGGGAGGAATAACAACTGCGCCAACAACAGATGTTTTTAATTCTATAGATGAAGACGGATTCTCTCAATTAAATGCTGCAAATGTAACGAATGGTATAAGTACTGATCCAATGTTTGTTGATGCTGTTAATGCAGATTATACTTTGGCAGTAGGATCGCCAGCAATAGATGCAGGAGATAATACCTATGTAACTGGGACTTTAGATGTATTAAGAAATCAAAGAATTTCCAATACAACAGTAGATATGGGAGCTTACGAATATATTGCAGGAATTACGATATCGCCAAGTGTATATTTACAAGGCGCAATGTTAAGCGCTAGTGGAGGAAACATGAATGACAACTTAAGAACAGGAAATAACTTGCCAACTACGTCTCCATATACAGATGGAGCAACTTGCGATCCTGCTGTATTTACAGTTTCAGGAAATGATGCCATTGTAGATTGGATTTGGGTAGAATTAAGAGACGCAACAGCCAATACAACTATTATAGATTCACAATCAGCATTACTACAACGTGATGGAGATGTTGTTGGAAGAGATGGAATCTCTTCTTTACTCTTTAATCAAGCTGCAGGAAATTATTACGTAGTGCTCAAACACAGAAATCATTTAGGTATTATGACAAATAACGCACTTAGTTTAAGTGGTACAACTACAACAGTAGACTTTACAGATGCAAACAATCAAATCACTTTTGGAACGAATGCACAAACTACCTTTGGAGTGCCAAGTGGAGTCGTTGCAATGTGGGCAGGAAATGTAAATGGAGACATCATAGTACAGTATTCTGGAACTACACCTGATGCGCCAAGTCTCTTGTCGGAAGTACTAAATGCTTCTGGAAATTTCCTGAATTTTCCAACCTATGTCGTTACTGGTTACAGTGCTTTTGATATAAATATGGATGGTAATACACAATACACAGGAACTACGCCTGATACACCTTTCATTCTTCAGAATGTACTAGCGCATCCAGGGAATTTCTTAAACTTTAGTACGTATCAAATTCAAGAACAATTACCAGAAAACTAATTATGAATGACTATAATCAGTATAAAAACAGCAGCGTGATATTTTCCTTAGGAATTTATAACACTTCGGTAGAAAGGACACAGATCACCAAAAGTTTTACCAAGCAATAACTTATAGTTTATAGTATTGCGGAAATCCTACGAGTTTTAATA
Source organism: Kordia sp. (assembly GCF_045105435.1). Lineage (GTDB taxonomy): Bacteria > Bacteroidota > Bacteroidia > Flavobacteriales > Flavobacteriaceae > Kordia. The sequence continues at coordinate 26,490 of NZ_JBGCDL010000126.1, forward strand.
CTTGTAGGATTTTTTAGTGTTTTAGCAGTTCAAAGCTAACTTTCAGAAACTAACTTCGTATTCCAATGCGTACAAATAGTAGTTTCGTGTCATAGTAATTAATTGGACGCTTAAATAGTAATATCAAACCGTTAAATTAATAGTCAAAATACGATCGGATTGAAAAACAACTTCATTCCGATCGTTTGTTCAAATCTACATTTCAGAAACTCAAAGCTACATTTTAGCAAATGATACAAGGTTTGGTTTTACATCTATTATATATTTACACTCGAAACAAAAAATAGAAGCTTTTATGAAACTAATCATCATTGCCATTAGTGTATTTACAGCACTTTCGTTCTCACCAATTACAGAAACGACAGCAACAGCAGTAGAAACGACAAATGAAAGCTACGGAAGTAGTTTTTCACTAATCAACGATACAAAAAATAAAATTTCAATTTACACAGGAACAGGATATGTAACCTTAAACAAAGGAAGCAAAACAAGTATTTCTTGTAAAGTTGGTAAAACGGTACATTGGGCAAGCAAGGGTAAAAAGGGAGATGTTATTTTCAAAATCACAAGTGATATGTGTGGCGAAACCATCAAACTTTCCAAAGTAATGGATTAGTAAAAAGGGGTAAAGTATTTAAAAGTAAAAACTAAAACAACCGACCAAAAATCTAGTTTTTAAAAAAAGGAAGCATGATTAACTTTCTTTAGTGGAAAAGATCTCATCGTATGATGAGGTCTTTTTGTTTTTATAAGAAGATTTCTTAGTTAGATTTTTCATGCACTTCATGTTTCATCAAGATGAAAATTAATGATATAAAGTAGGGAATAGACGTATTCAAAAATTGCATACTAAAGAGTTTCAGAACTTAATCAGTAAAAACGTAATTTTCATATGTTAATTAATAGTTAACTAGGGTTTTAAAGTAAAATTAGTGAGGTTTTTTTATAAAGGATTAATCCTAAATAAAATTATATTATATACCTAATGTTTAAAATGAAAAACCATGAAAAAGAAACGATTAAATTACAAAAGACTTCGATTACGCAAAAAAACGGTTTCTAGTCTTTCTACGGAACAATTAAAAGGAGGAACTCGCGGTACATTATCTAATTTTGCGGATGCAGATACAAACTGTGGAGCGCTCACAGGAACCTGTCAAACGGCTTTAGGTTGTCCGTACACCGATCAATGTCCACCAACGGAAATATGTATTCCAAGTATTTCTTGTGAACCTGTAGGAATTTGCTAAAAAACAATTTCTAAAATTGTACAAATGATTACTGAGCATTTTATGTTTAATGCAATTTTATGTGCAGTTGCCAAAATTAGTTTTTTCGAAAACGATGAATCTTGGTAGTCATTTTAGAAGAAACTGTTAAGCGTGAAAAGTCGGACAAAGCTGAAGAATCGACTCAAAAAAAGGAAGTAAGCACCACAAAAAAAATATAAATATGAAAAAGATAAATTATATAGTAATAGCAGTAATGTTTTTTGCCACATTTTCATGTAGTGATGATTTAGAGGAAACTTTTGAAGCTACTGAAAACATTGAAACTGTTGAAGCCAAATTAACAAATCTGTCAATCAAATCATTATCAGAAATTAATAATACGCTACTGTCTAATCAGCTGTCTAACAGTATAAAACATATTAAAGGAATTATTTCAGAGGAGTCAGGTGAACTTACAGCCAAGCATAATATAAACGGTTTGCAGGTTGATGTAGACAATGTATTGGTCGGTAACAAAACGGATGGTACAACATCGTATATCTTCGCAGTAAATATGCCTAGTGAAAACACGAAGCAAAAACTAGAGTTACATACCTATTTGACCTTGAATTTTAATGAAAAAGAAAATTTGAATAATCATTTACAAATAGGCGCAACGCAGCTCATATATTTTGATTCAAAAGGAAATATAGACAATAGCAATAATGCAAAGTATGGCTACTATTCTCCAAAACCTTCAAACAAACCAAGCAAAGCACCTAAAAGTGTACTTTGTAATTATAACTGGAATGGAAACGCACCAAGTGTAGTAGCTTCCTATTGTGGTTGGGGATATGGTGGAGTAGGAGGACCAGCACCAATAGAAGTCTTAGCTGCAATGTTTCCGGAGTGGTATGTGTATAGTAATGGTCAGTGGATAGAATTAAGTTCACCTATGACAATAATTCCACTTACCAATGATTATAATGATCTATATTATATTACAAGCAATGGCAACCTGTTTCCTTTCTATATATTCAATGTAAATGGCTTTCCTGCCCTTAAAGGTGAAATAATTAATTATTACAATCAAGTGTATGTGACGCAATTAGGATATTCAATTACAAATCCTTTTAGCCAAACATCAGAAGAAGATCATATACATAAGCAAGCTTTTTTAGATTCTTTTATTGAGTGGCTATATGAAATGCAAAATCTGTCACCTACAAATTATAGTTACTTAACAGCTAATCCTGATGTACTGTATGATATTTTTAACTTTTTTGCTGATTACAACTTAAACAATCCTATAAATGACTACCTATATCTTGGGCAACCTTGGTATGTGTGGCAATATGCTCCAAATCCTGATGTGAAGTGTATTAATACAGGAGCCGAATTTTTAAAGACATCTGCAGGTTTATTGCTAATGCAACAACTTGGAGCAGGTACTATTACAATTGAAGGTTTCAGAGCTGGATTGCCTGACTGCTAAACGTCATCAATTTTAAATAAATACTATGAAAAGCCACTAAGTATAAATTCTTAGTGGCTTTTTTGTATAAATTCAATACTAAGATTTTAAAACTATTACTTAAAACAAACAGGAATAATTTCACCTTTCATCAAACAGTATTTTTCAATATCTTCGGGAGAGAATTTTGTAGTATAATCTTCTTCTTTTACGGTAAATCCGATGCTTCGGAGTTTATCAAAATAATCACGACCGTACACACGCACATGATCGTACTGACCAAAGATTTTAGTGCGTTCTTTCGGATCTGTAATAGAATCGTCTTCAAAAGTAATTTCGCGACGTAAATCTTGCGGAATTTGTAGAATCGCCATTCCACCAGGTTTCAAAACCCGATACAACTCTTGCATGGCTTTCGTATCATCAGGAATATGTTCCAACACGTGATTGCATAAAATAGTGTCAAACGAATTATCTCCAAAAGGTAAATCGCAAATATCAGCTTTCACATCTGCCAAAGGCGAAAACAAATCAGTCGTCGTATACTCTAAATTCTTCTGATTGCGAAAACGCTTATAAAACGCTTGTTCAGGCGCAAAATGTAATACTTTTTGTGGTTTGGTAAAGAAATCTGTTTCACGTTGTAAATACAACCATAACAGTCGGTGACGTTCTAACGATAGTGTGCTTGGCGACAATGCATTATCACGATTTACCGCATATCCATACGATAAAAAAGATCGAAAACTCTTTCCATCAATCGGATCGGTAAATTTACTGCCTTTCATCGCAAAAGCAATCAAAGGACGCACCCAATAACTCATCTTAATTAAAAGCGGTCTTGGAATGGTATTCAATATATATTTAAAGAGTTTTTTCAAGTGTAGCTGAATTATTCTTTTTTAATCATATAAAACAAATCATCAAATGAACCTTTCATTTTATGTGGTCTTGCAGTAAAATAAATAGTATCTCCTTTTCTTTTCACATACGTTATTTCAATGCCACCATATTGACGCATCAAACTTTCACTAGGATCTTCTCCTTCTTTCTTTTCATCTGGAAGCATAATATACGTACAATCGCTCAACCATTTTAAGCGTGAAGTTCGTTCTGTACCATCGCTTATATATTCTCTTTGGAAGTTTTCTGTGCGAACTATTTTAGTAGAAAACGAAACAACATCATCACTTGGTATAAAAAATACGCCCGTTTTTACATCTGAACAATCTATTTCTTCAGCATCTTGTGCATTCGCTGAAAAAGCAATCAAAAAAGTAAAAAGGCAACTTAGTCGTAATTTGTTCAAAATAAAGGGTTTTATGTGTTTATGCCTGTCTAAATTCGTCTTCTTCATCACTTTCAATGCCTAAAGCTTCATAGACATATTTAAACGTAGACAATAATTCTGGTTTTCCGTTTACCAAAGCAACATCATGTTCAAAATGCGCACTTGGTTTTCCGTCTTTCGTTAAAACGGTCCAACCATCACGTAAAAACTTAATGTCTTTTACGCCCATATTAATCATCGGTTCAATGGCAACAACCATTCCTTCAATGAATTTTTTTCCACGTCCGCGACGTCCAAAGTTTGGCATATTCGGGTCTTCATGCATCTTCTTTCCTAATCCGTGACCAACCAAATCGCGCACAACTCCGTATCCGTGTGCTTCTGTATATTTTTGAATGGCAAACCCAACATCACCAACGCGATTTCCTGCTTTAAATTCGCGAATACCAACGTACAATGATTCTTTGGTTACTTGCAATAATTTTTCTGTCTCAGGATCAATTTCTCCAACTGCAAACGTATACGCATGATCGCCATAAAATTCATTCTTAATAGCGCCACAATCTACCGAAATAATATCGCCTTCTTCCAAAGGTGTACTATTCGGAATTCCGTGTACAACTTGTGCGTTTGGACTCATACAAAGCGTATTTGGGAAATTATACAATCCTAAAAAGCCAGGAATTGCGTTGTGATCGCGAATAAATTCTTCTGCCAATTTATCTAAATACAACGTTGTAACGCCAGGTTTAATTTCGCTGGCAACCATTCCTAAAGTCTTGGAAACAATCAATGCACTTTCGCGCATTAATTCAATTTCTTCTCGTGTTTTTGGTATAATCATTTCTTGAGAAAGGAAAACAATCCTTTTTTCTTTTTTAATGTTAATTCTGGCGCTCCGTTGGTAAGTAGTTGATATACTTCGCCCCAACCGATAAATCCACCAATATTTCTATCGTCAATAAAATAGTCTGCATTGATCTTTCTACTTACTTTGCCTTCAAAAACTTCTTCTGGGTAACTGTTATTAACTGCGTAAAAATCAATTCCGTTATCTTTACAAAACGCAACAGCTTCGTCTAATTTTCGTCCGCTTCTGTACGTCCATAAAATCAACCGATGTCCATCTTGTTCTAAGCGTTTCAATGTTTCAAACGCAAAGATTTTCGGAGCACCAATTTTAGGATACGCATCATCTACAACAGTGCCATCAAAATCAACAGCAATAAGTAAACTTTCTTTCATAACTATTCAACTTCCTATTTTGTGCATGCAAAGCTACAAAGAATTACGCTTTATCCCGAATTATGTGTTAGAACTTCGTTTTGAAGCACAATTTAAATTCAATTGGTGTGTGTTAAAAACAAACATTTTATGAAGTTTTTACTTTTTTCGTAGTCTAACAAGTGTGTTTTATTAAAATTGGTTGAAACACAACATTGTGAAATCGTACTTTTTAATTTGATTTTATATGGAATTAATTTAGATTTGGTTACAGTAAAAATAACAGGAATTCTTGTTATACATGTGTTGGCAAAAGCTAAAAAACCACGAATACGAAATTGAGAGATACGAATCGAATACCGAAAATATTAAATGAACTTGAGCGAATTTGGAAAGCGAATCCTGATTTTAGATTAGGTCAACTAATTGTTGTTGGAACGAAACCAAAAGAAGCTTGTCCTGAAGTATTTTACATTGAAGATGAAAATTTATTGGAAGGATTATTGAATTTCGAAAATAAAGTCGATTTAAAAACTAACGAATCGGAATCTATTCCTGATTGGAAAAAATACCCTAATGTTTCCAGAATTGAACATGAAGAACTATCCGTAGAATTACTTTCGGAATTGATAAATGCTCTCAAAAAATCTGACAAAAGAATAGTTATTACGCCAATAAATCTAATGAAATTGAACGGTGCACCAGTTTCTGACCTAACTTGGTTGTTAAGTCAAAAACCGAGAATTAAAGTGTTGAAAAAGCTATTACGCGAATTAGAAAAAAACGGAATTATAATTGAACGGAAATCTAAACAAGATTTTTTAGGAATTAAAGAAATTGGATACGATATTTTTGAATAAAAGCCAGTTGCAACACCGTGTATAATTCATTGCTAGTACTCGCTTACTTGCGAAAATCTTCGCGGATTTTTTATTCGGTTTGTATTTGCTAATTTAGTTCCTGAAACACGCAACGAAATCATACACAAAACTGTTATAGCTAATACGAGAAAAACAAAACTGAATGAAAAAAATAGTTATACTTATGGGAGTTTTATCATTCTTTGGATGCGGAGCAAAAAACCTCACACCTAAAGAAACCAAATTAGTGAATAAGTTAGATTTCAATATCGAACTTATGGAAGAACTGAAAAAAGAGACTAAAAACGAATTAATTCAACTTCCTTCAATCGACCAAGAAACTGCTGATGTTTTAGATAAGTTTTACAACGGAATTCACTCAAATATTTCGGAAGAAAAAGCTAACTCGATCGTAAAAAAGTTAAAAGAGAAATTTAGAACAAAAGGCTATTTAATATTCGTATTTACTGGAGAAGAAGATTCTAAAAGTATTGGAGTAATTAAAGGGACGAATGAACTTGATATTTTACGATATAGAAGAACAGACGGAATTAATCACGATTATGAAAATGAAGATATAGTTGCAAAAATATCAGAATGGAATGATAAATTCGGATTGACTGTTATTGGTTGTGGAAGAGATTGGCTCGAACTCGAATTTAAAAAACTGCCTTCTGATTTAGATGCCTTTTCTAAAGAAGTCTATGAATTCTGCCCTGACTCGGTTGACCAAGGAGTTGGAGAAGTTGAAAATTTAAAATTAATGATTAAAGAAATGAACGGAATTTGGTTGTGGTGGGACTAAAAGTACTGGCACAATACATAGTGTAATTCATTGTTTACAGCTTCGTTAGAAAGTCCTTGCAAGATTTCTATCTGTGATTTCTTTGCGAACGTTATATTAAACTCAGATTCATGTCATTCAACATAAATATGTTTATAGTCTTCACCAGATAAAATGCTTAGCATATCTTTTTCTAAAGAAGTCACTGGCGATTCCACAATTCGGTTGATTTCTTTTCCATCTTTATAAAAAATAAAAGTCGGAACGTTTGTAATGTCAAAACCATCTTCCAAATGTTCTGGTGTCATTTTGTCTTCATCAACCGTAATCAATTCTATTTTTTTCTCGTTGATTTTCATCAGATCTAAAATTCGGTAAAAATGTGGTACTTCTCTTTGACTGTCTTCGCACCAAGTTCCCATAAATATTTTTACATTTACATCAGCTAATAAAGGTTGTACTTTTTCGGCTGTTTCCTTATCTGCTGGATAGGTGGCATACGTTGGTCCAAACCAAGTATCGTACGGCGCTTCCGAAATAGCTTTCCGAGTTTGTACGCCAGTCAAAATAGGCAACTCTTCTTCTTCCTCGTCAATGACTTCTTTACTAATTGTAACTTCTTTTTTTTCTTCTGTTGGAGTCGTCTTTTTTTCATCTTTGCAAGCAAAAAATGCAAGTACAGCGACTAGATATAGTATTTTTTTCAT
>NZ_JBGCDL010000127.1:0-3600 GCF_045105435.1 Kordia sp.
ACAATTTCAAAACAAAAACGTATCTTGAAATCAGATACATTTTGTGTGCATTCTGATACGGTATCTGCAATTGAAATTGTACAACAATTACACACACATTTTAATGCTGAAAGCGAAGTTGAACACGCTAAATTTCCTAACTACAAACCTTATGGTACTAACGGATTGTTGCTAACTTGGGAAGCTGAAATGACTTCAAAAGTGCTAGATGCTGTGTTGGAATATCATCAGAAAATCATAAATTTTAATATTAAAGTATTACTTGATGTAATTCAATCAAATAATTCATTGTTAGTAATTTATGATAATTTAAAAATGGATTGTAAAACACTCCAACATTTGTTGGAACGACTATTTTCGTCAATTTCAGGCAAATTTCAGAGTTCTACGCGTTTCTGTTGGGAAGTTCCTGTGTGTTATGATGCTTCATTCGGAATTGACTTGGAAGAAATTGCACAAAAAAACGAGCTATCTATTGCTGAAATTATCACGTTACACACAAGTCCAAAATATCAAGTATTCGCTATCGGTTTTTTACCTGGCTTTTTATATTTAGGCGGACTTGATAAACGTCTGCATATTGATAGAAAATCAACACCGCGATTAGAAGTGAAAAAAGGTGCTGTCGGAATTGGCGGAATACAAACAGGAATCTACCCAAAATCAAGTCCTGGTGGCTGGCAAATTTTAGGAAATTCTCCACTCAATTTTTTTGATGTTTCTAGTGAAAAACCATGTTTTGCAAAAGCGGGTGATTTTATAAAATTTGTTTCTATTTCTTTAGAAGAATATCATACAATTTCAACAGCAATTTCCAACCGGAATTACACTTTAAAATCGACCGAAATATGTTAGAGATTTTACATAGCGGATTGTATTCTTCGATTCAAGATTTAGGAAGATTTCAGTATCGAAATTACGGCGTTCCAGTTTCAGGAGTTATGGACGAATTTCATGCAAAATTGGCAAATAGTATTTTAGGAAATGATGAAAATGCTGCGGTTTTAGAAATGACTTTACATGGCGCAAGTGTGAAATTTCATAACAACACACAAATTGCAATTTGCGGTGCCAATTTGTCTCCAAAGCTAAATGGAGCACTTTTAAGAGCAAATTTGGTCGTAAATGTATCAGAAGGTGACCAACTTGACTTTGGCGCACGAAAATTTGGTGTTCGAACGTATCTAGCCGTAAAAGATGGTTTTCAGACAGAAAAAATATTGAAGAGTAGAAGTTTCTATGAAGGAATCACACAAAAAGCCAGCGTTTCCAAAGGAGATTTGATTCCGTACACTTCATTTGTAGAAAAAGATACTTCGCATACAAAAGTAGGATTTCAGCAAAAACTCTTCAATAGTAATGAAATATGCGTTTACATAGGTCCAGAATTCGATTTCTTATCAAAAAAACAACAAGAAAAACTATTCAATATCACATTTTCAGTAGGATTGAATAACAGAATGGCGTATCAACTCAATGAAATAATTGAAAATAAATGTCCATCGATTATTACTTCGGCGGTTTTGCCTGGCACAATTCAGTTAACGCCTTCGGGAAAGTTGATTGTATTGATGAAAGATTGCCAAACGACAGGCGGTTATCCGAGAATTTTACAATTAGATCATAAAAGTATCAACGTACTAGCGCAAAAACAAGCCAACGATCACATACAATTTAAGAAGCTTTCAATTTTGTAATATCGATTTCATCGGAAAGTAATTGCATGGCATCTTCTTCGCTCAATTTGCCTAAAATATCTTGCGTTCCTTCCTTAAAACCGTCATGGTATAAAAACAAGCGCCACAATGCACGGATAAACTCAGTATAGTTTAAACCGTCGTTCCATTGAATAAACTTTTCAGTAAAAGCTTTATCAATATGTGATTGAATAATAATGCGTGAAGCATTCATATTTCTGTCTAGGGAAGTCATTTATGGTAAATAGTTGTTTTATTGTGTAGCGAATTTAAGTTGTAAAAAAATAGTGTACAAGAGGAAAGAGCCTTTAATAAAAGGGGTTTTTCCCCTTTAGTAAAGGAAAAATCCTGAGTTTTCAAGCCTGTTTTTCGCTTAAAATTCTAGTTATCAGTTTTTTAAGTTCTAAGTGTGAATTTACATCTTCGTGCAAATTTTTTATTGTAATTCTTTATAAATAACTTGGTGGCACTAATCAACTAATATTAGAAGTATGAGTGACTACAAAACCCCTAAAGACAAACTTATTAATAATGAGCAAGCAGCTGCATTAAATTTATGCTACAAAGACAAACAAAAAGAAGGCTTTGGAGTAGAAGATGAAGATCATTTCAGTTGTTCTAGCTGGTATTCTCTTGAGGATTTAGAAGGCTATATTAATTATGTGAAAGAACAAGCTTTACAGCAAAAAATTAATGTTAATGGTATCCGATTTTATTTCGGAGTGTATCCAGAAACAGAAGATGAGTCGATTGCAGGAAGAAACACGTTATTTATGTGTCCAACCAAAGCAGGCTTAGGAATGAGTGAAGGAGGAAAATCTAGTGATGCAAACAGTAGTACAGATGTCATCACTATTTCCGCAATGAACTATGGTGATAACGGAAATCCTCCAAAAAACGATTTTGGAGAATAACATTTTAAATTAAATGGGAGATATAAGATTCCTTTCAAAATATTTGGCTTTAGTTGTTTTAATTTATGGATTATACAATTACAAGAATTATTCAAAGTCTAAAGCCAAATATTTTATTTTTTGTATATTATTTGCTGTAGCCACAGAGTTTTTTGGCTCAGTTTTTTATAGGTTGTTTAATCATGTAAATTTCGTTGTATACAATGTATTTACAATAGTTCAACTTACTTTCTTCTTATGGTGGTATCAACTAATTCTCAATTCTCAACGGAGAAAAAGCATATTGCTGCTCTGTATGATAATATATCTATTATTTGCACTGTGTAATTGTTTTATTTGGGAAAACATACTAGTAGCTAACCAAATTTACACATTTATTTTAGGAGTTCTTTTTGTCCTGGTGGCAATAAGTTTCTACTTTATAGAGTCTTTCAATAAAGAAACCATTTTAAATATAACTGATTCTATCTATTTCTGGTTTAGTTTAGGTGTTTTACTTTTTTATGGAACTTTTATGCCTTTCATGATATCAGTAAAACTGTTTTTAATTGGTGGTCAGAGTGTTTTAGGAATTGTAACATTTATCTTGAATATTATTATGTATTTATGTTTTGCAATTGGATTTTATAAATCGAGAAGTAAAAATAACCTAGAAGTATTTTAGATATGGAAGCAGACGAAATACGTACATTGGCTTTTATTTGCGCTTCAACGATTTTTATTGTAGGAATATTAGTAGTTGTTACTTTAGTGTTCTTACATAAAAAAAAGAGGGAAATTATTAATACAGAGTCAAATTTGAAGACATTTCCTTAAAAATGATATTATTTGAAGAAATCTTATGAGTGATCAAGAAATACAAATGCTTGTTGCAGCAACATCTATGGTGTTGCTTATTTTGTTAATAACCGTTATTATATTATTTGTTTTCTTTCAAAAGCGTAAACTGAAGTTTATTCTTGAAAAGAAAGAAGCCGAAAAGCGATACA
>NZ_JBGCDL010000128.1:0-6049 GCF_045105435.1 Kordia sp.
TATTGCCGAAATTTCCGCTGTACTTTCTCCTACACTAGAAAAATTTGAAATAAAAGGAACTGAAGAAACGATTCTGAAAGGAAAAAAAGGAACTTCTATTTATATTCCTGCAAATACGTTTCAATTTGAAGATGGAACTACGCCTACAGAAGCTATAACTCTAGAAATTAAAGAATGTTATAGTCTTACCGACATGATTTTTGAAGATTTGCAAACGACCTCAAAAGAGCAAATTCTTGAAACAAACGGAATGGTTTATTTGAATGCGGAATCAGACGGAAAAAAACTTTCTGTAAAAGATGGAAAAGCGGTTGTGATAGGATTTCCTAAGAAAAATGCTGCTAAAGAAATGGATTTATTTTACGAAGTGGAATTAAATGATAGCACGAAAACTTGGATTCCCGATTATGAATTGTTTGAGTATCAAACTAAAGCGGCAACTGATACTACAGATGTGGTTGGAGAAGCTGCTTATGGCATTGAATATCCGGTTGAAATGACCGATGATTTATATGATTATGGATATTCGCCTTTTATATGGACAGGGCAATTAGATGATTTTAAACTTAAAGGAAGTGATAAAAGCATTATTGAGTATATCAATACGCTTAAAAATATCGACAATGCAACTGCCTATTCATTTTACAAAAATGAATGGTAAACATATTTAGAATTCGATATTGATAAAAATGGTAAAATGGTCAATTTTAAACCAAGATCATTTCCTGATAAAAAGTATAGTAAAAAAGCAACTAAAATAACTCTCGAATTATTTAAATCACTTCCACCTTTTGATATAAATGATGAAGATAGGTATGCGGATTACGAACGGTATTTTTCATTAAGTATTAGATCTAATCGTACGTTAAATCAAGAGAAATTTAAACAAAAATTCAGAAATAAATATGCCAATTATACAAACACAGCTATTGAAAAAATTGACCCAAGTGCCTTAGAATTTTATATGTTTTCGGCAACAGAAATGGGTTGGATTAATTGTGATCGATTTTGGGATATTGACGAAGATGATAAAACAGATTTCATTGTCAAAACAGCCAATCCGAAAGAAACCAAAATTCAACTTATTTTTAAAGACATTAAAAGTATTATGACTGGATCTTATGAAAATGGTGCTTTTGTCTTTAAAAACATCCCAAAAGGGAAAGATATTAAAGTCATCGGAATTAGTTATGCAAACGGAAAACCAACATTATCAGTAGGAACAGCAACCACAGCTACTAAAAACTTTGAACTCACAACTTTTAAAGAGTTTTCACTTGATGAACTGGAAACTGAGTTGAATAATTTGCAATAAAAACGATAATTCCGCGAATTCTACTCGATCTTTCAATAAAAAACGATCTCCTTATAACAGTATTTTGTATCTTTAGGTGAAAATCTCCCCAAACCCTAGTTTGTAACAACTGTAATAAAGAACGATGTTTCTTTACACAAAGAAAAAATGGCTTTGCCTAGCTATTATTCTTCTCATATTACAGTCTAAAAACAAAAATATTATAGCCCAATTATTTTAAATTGAAGTTCGTATTATTTTATCAAAAGAATTAAATGAAAATATTATACAAATTAGTTTTTGGTGTATTGCTCTTATCACTGAATGTAGCGTTTGGACAAGGAGAAGGTGTAAACTGGTATTTTGGCTCTAATGCAGGTTTAGACTTTAATACTTCGCCACCTACGGCTTTGACAAATGGAGCTTTGGAAACCAACGAAGGTGTTGCTACAATTTCAAGCCAAAGTGGACAATTACTTTTTTATAGTGATGGAAGATTTGTTTGGGATAGAAATCATCAGATAACGCCAAATGGATCAGGTTTAACGGGCGATAGTTCCAGTACACAATCTGCCATTATTGTTCCCAAACCGAACGATCCTACTATTTATTATATTTTTACGGTAGTGAATGAAGCAGGATCTCAAGGACTTCGCTATTCTGAATTCGACCTTACATTAAATGGCGGAACTGGTGATGTTACAACAATGAAAAATATACCACTTTGGACACCAACTTGTGAAAAAATTACGGCAGTTCAGCATGCCAATGGAAACGATTTTTGGGTATTAAGTCACGAATGGCAAAGCAATACTTTTTTAGTATTTGAAGTAACTGATGCTGGTGTAAATGAAACTGCAATTACACAAAGTATCGGGTCCGATCATAGTGGCGGTAGCGCACAAACAATTGGTTATATGAAAGCTTCCTCTGACGGAAGTAAATTGGCATTGGCACAATGGTCTACCGACAGTTTTGTTGAATTACTTGATTTTGATGACGCTACAGGAATTATTTCCAATCCTATAAAGATAGAAAATGTCTTTTATAATGGTCCGCAAAGTGGCGCGTATGGAATTGAGTTTTCTCCAAATACCGAATTGCTATATGTTTCCGACTTAAATTTTGGTTCGGGTACTGGAAGTGCTGTACATCAGTTTGATATTACTTCTGGAAATCAGACAGATATCATAAATTCAGATGTGATTTTGTACCAAGGAAATGATATTGTTGGTGCAATTCAGTTGGCGATTGACGAAAAATTATATTTGGCAAATACGGGAGTTACATTTCTTGATGTAATTGATAATCCTAATGAAATTGGTACAGGTGCTAATTATTTGAATAGAGAAGTTGACTTGCTAGGACGACAATCACGATTTGGACTTCCAACGTTTATTCAGTCGTTTTTTGTGGGTAGTATACAGTTTGAAAATGTCTGTTTGGGCGATGAAACCGTTTTCACCCTAAATACTACCGAAGAAAATATTACCGCTATTAGTTGGGATTTTGGTGATAGCACAACTTCCAATTTGATGGATCCGACGCATACGTATGCAGCTACAGGAACGTATGTTGTTACTGTGCTTATTACTGTGGATGGTGAAGTAAGAGAAACTACGAGAGATATTACCATTTATGAAGTACCAACGGCGAGTGCTGTTTCGGATTATTTGTTGTGTGATGATATTTCTAACAATCAAATAGAAACTTTTGATCTTTCTACCAAAATAGATGAAGCGTTAGGCGGACAATCTGATGTATTGTATGATGCAGCGTTTTACACTTCTTTAGAAAATGCCGAAAATGATGAAAATAGATTGCCATTGACGTTTGATAATACGACAAATAACCAAGAAATTTTTGTGCGCGTTTTTAATTTAGCACAAGCTAATTGCCACGATGTTACAAGCTTTACACTTATTGTAAATCCGTTGCCTGTAGCAAATATGGTTGATGATCTTGATATTTGTGACGATCAAACAAATGATGGTTTTGAAGTGATCAATATGAATCAGTTTGATAGTATTGTGTTGCAAAATCAGCTTGCAGAAAATTTTGAAATTACCTATCATCTCTCACAAGAAGATGCTGATGATGATATTGGTGCATTGCCTGTAAACTTTCAAACCATAGACAATCCGCAACCAATTTTTGTACGTATTGAAGCTGCCGGAAATGCAACTTGTTTTGATACAACTGATTTTCAAATTTCCATTACACCTGCAATTATAGCGAATGAAGTTGATGGTTTGTTTGAATGTAGTTTTCTTGATGATCCAAATTCAGCAACATTTAATTTAGCTTCACAAAATGATGAAATTTTAGCTGGTCTTACCGGAACGTATGCCATAACTTATCATTTGAGTCCGCAAAATGCGATGATGAATGTGGATCCTGTGAGTAGTACGTTTACCAATACGACGAATCCGCAGCAAATTTACGTACGTATTGAAGATACTACAAATGTTACTTGTTTTGATGTCGTTGATTTTGCCGTAACCGCAATTGCAACGCCTGTTATAGAAGAAAATGAAACTTTATATTTATGTACTGACGGAATTGTAGTATTGTCTGCTGGCGTTGTCGCAGACTTTTATAATTGGTCTAACGGAGAAAGTACCGAAAGTATTATTGTAGATACTCCAGGAACGTATACCGTTGAAGTTGGAAACAGTTATACCGTTTTGGGCGAGCAGAAAAATTGTAGCAATACAAAAACGTTTACGGTCATAGAATCGGGTCCTGCAACGGGAATTGATGTTACGATTACCGATTGGACAAGATTTGAAAATACCATTGCTGTAGTTGTGCAAGGTTTGGGCGATTATGAATATTCGTTGGATGGAATTACGTATACAGATGCCAACTTCTTTGATGATTTACTTGCGGGCGAATATACCATGTATGTGAGAGATAAAAATGATTGCGGAATTGTAACGCAGCCTGTGTATTTATTGAACTACCCACGATTTTTTACGCCAAACACAGATGGATTTAATGACAATTGGCAAATTATTGCTTCCGAAAGTGACGCCACTCTTGAAATTCACGTTTTTGACCGATATGGAAAACGATTGATTACCTTGAATCCTTTGTCTAAAGGTTGGGATGGAAATTATAACGGACGTCGTATGCCTTCTGGCGATTATTGGTTTAGAGTAGAAAGACCTATGATTGGAACTATATATACAGGACATTTTACGTTGAAACGATAATTAGCGATAAAAAATAGTATTTATAGCTACTTTCTGACTTCATAAAATACGTAATTATTCGTATTGTAGATTACTCCAAAAAATCTGATTTTTGAGAAAGTAATATATTCCATTTTCATGCAAAAAAAACTCACCAATAAAGATCGGAAAAAGATAGTACAGAAATTATGGCTTATGTCGATTATAGTACTGTGTTTTATCGGTATATTTTCAGCAATTTACTTTTTTGTGCTGCGCGATTTTCACAAAGAAGATGATGGTTTTGGATATATTCCAATAGTAATGTTTGGTCTTTTTTCACTGTTTTTTATTGGAATTATTGCCTATATGATTTCAATTTTTGTAACAGATTTGAATGCTGGAATTAAAGATTGTTTTGAAGGAATTATTGAAGATAAAAGACTTGATATTAAACAAAGTACTTCAAGAGCAGGAGGATCTGGTATTAGAGGTTCTAGGGGACGGAAAACCAGCACTAAACGATATTATTATATTACTATTGATGGTATAGAACATAAGATCGATTATACAATGTATATGAATGTAAAAGTTGGTGATACTGTTTATTTTGAAATCGCACCAAAGTCACATGTTATCTTATTTTATGAAGTCCTTGAAAGCGCTCCATCTATTTCATCTGCCATTATTGAAAGATCGGAAAAAAGAAGTTATCCAGATTCAAAAGTTAGACAAGCGCCTTTGACGCAAAAGGACAAAAATACTATTCGTACGTTTTATGATACCAAAATGCGTTCTCGATTGCTTGTTGTTGGACTTTTAGGCGTCATCATTTTTGGACTGATTTATAATGGTTTGATCATCATCGTTATTTTTATGTTTCCAATTCCATTGATCGCATGTACGCAATTGTATAAAGCGATACTGCTTTATTTTAATTTTAAAAAGTCTGTTGATCACGGGCGAAAATTACTGACTAATACACAGGTAACCGACAAACTTTTTACTACCATTTCTAACAATAAAGGAAAGCATCAAAAAAACACGATAACAACATCTTATAAGGTTATGTTGGTTCCCGAAAGTATATACCAAAATATCAAAATTGGAGACGAAATTATTGTACATGAGGCATCACACTTATCTATTATTATTGGTATTACTTTAGACGATGTTTATTACGAGTTTTAATTGTTTATGTTATTAATTTTTAAGCAATTGTTCTTGAATTTGATACGTACTAAAGTTTAAGAAAATTACAATGCTAATGCCGCAATTTTAAGTACGATTAAAGATAAAATTTTGGCGGCTTCTCTCAAATGTAAAAACGATTCTATAAATTATTTTAGACAGAAAAATTTATGGGAACAAAGTATTGGTTCTAAAGTATAATATGATACTAAAAAATGTTCAATATTGAACATTTGGCAACGAAGAAAGCCCACGCTAGCGCTAGTATATACTAGTGCCGAAACACAAGCTAAAAATATACAATATCATTTTCTAACCAAAGAAACCCATGTCATCTATTTCTAAAATAGTATGATCTTCTTGATAATTTCTAGCACTTGAATATTTC
>NZ_JBGCDL010000129.1:0-4853 GCF_045105435.1 Kordia sp.
TATGCAACAATCACAGCAACAACGTCCGCCTGTAACAGAAACTATTGTTCGCGATAAGCCAAAAATTAATCGCAACGACCGTGTTACCATTAAAAACGTTATGACTGGCGAAAATAAAACTGTAAAATACAAACAAGCAGAACCGTTGATTAGCAAAGGACAATGGGTTTTGGTTGAAGAATAATTTCGACACACTTCGGCTCAGCTCAGTGTGCTAACATATAAGTTTAAAGAACTCTCATGGAAACGTGGGAGTTTTTTTGTTTTAAACAATTCTAAGTAATAAAACTTTGCGATTATATGAGAATATTGTAGATTTAAAACTCACAGACTTATACAGATTTGGAAGCAGATTTTAAAATAAGAGGCGCTGTTTTTGGGAGTTTATATCCTAAAAAAATTCATATTCATGTTGGATATGGAATTGGTATGATAGACGGCGGCGGATTGTTAATGGTAGATGTTGAAAAAGTTCCGCTAAATTGTAGAATGCCCAATACTCTCGTTTGGATTATTGGAACTGGTAAAGGACATGGATATGATCATATCAGCATTGAAAAAATGACGAATGCTGAAGCTTTAGAAAATAACATCTGAAGTTTGTGATAATAAAAATATTGAAAAATTAAATTGTTGCAAATAGTACCGCACACGAAATGGTAACTTTGACATAGAAAATGAACGAAGAGCAAAAAATACTATGGAATAAAATTGAAGCATTCCAATTGGATGATTTTGGATCAACATTTACGTTTACAGACAGACTTTGTAGAGAAAATGGTTGGAAATATGAATACGCAGTTCGTACAATTCATGAATATAAAAAATTCATGTTTCTAATTTGTATTTCAGATCATCCGCTGACTCCTTCCGATCAAGTAGATCAAGTCTGGCATTTACATCTTTTATATACCAAATCCTATTGGGTAGAATTTTGTAAAAATACATTAGGACGCGAAATTCATCACGGACCAACGAAAGGTGGAACTAGCGAAAAAGAAAAATTTGGTGATTGGTACGAAAAAACCAAAGAATTGTATTTCAATATATATATAAAACAAGTTCCGACAGATATATGGCCTTCTTCCAAAATCCGATTCGGAGAGTTAAATTATAGAAGAGTCAATCTTCACAAAAATTGGGTGTTCCCTAAATTAAAAAAAATATGATTAAAGAGTTAACCAATTTATCACCTGCAGAAGTATTGCTTATTGAAGATCCTGATGTTAAAGTTCATACACTTGCAAGGGTTACTTTTTTTGATTTGATTCTAAAAGAAGTTCTTAAAATAGAAACTGATGCTAAAGCGACCGAGGAAGAAATGAAGAATCCGACTGTGAGTATTGGAAAATCTTATGCTAACTACCAACCTTTGAAGCATGAATCTATATTTCTTTCTGTATTTACTAAAGATGATACATTAAAAATAAAACTTTCAAATCTTCTAAAAGCTGCTTTTGAAAAAGTTAAGAATGGTGAAGCGTATAAATTGAAATATGTATATACTAAGGAGCGAATGAATGAACATTTTAATTCTAATTTTTTTCAGAGATTGTTAGGCATTAGAGTTATTTCAGAAAATGGATTAAGGGTACAAAAAGAAATTCAAAGAGAGTTGAAACGGATTAAAATCAATGCTACGAGAAAAACGAAAAATGCCGTAGAATTACTCCTAGCTATCAATGGAAATATTGTATTAATTTCCAAAATACCCGTAGAAATTTTTGAAACAATTGAAAAGAAAAAATTAAGTTTTAGAAACGAAAATACAGCTCTTATTTGGGCAGATTATAGTTATTCAAACTTATATCAACAAAATACTACAAAACCGCAATTTGATTTGATTGCAATAAATGATAGTGACTTTTTACCAATCATAGAATCCATTCAAGGTTTTAATGATTCTTCTGGAGATAGTGGTTGCGGTTCCGATGGTGGTTGCAGTGCGTGTGGAGGTTGTGGTGGCTGCGGAGGTTAAAAACAGTAAAAATCTTTTGGTTCACTTTGACTTTGGAAAAGAATACTGTAGTTTTAAACATAACTTTTGTAAAATGATTCTCAAGTAAAAAGTACTACGTTTACTGGAAACTTTTGGAAATAACTAAAAACACCACACCAACTATATGAGCTTTTTTAAAAAATTATTTGGAGGGAAAAATACCCAACCACAAGAAGCGGAAACGAACAATGAAAATGCGCAAGTACCGTATGATCAAATTCCTTGGATGACCGAATCACGATTAAAAACAATAGCAATATGTCTTGAAGCCGGATTTACACCTGCAAGAAGTTTACCAACTGAATTTGATAGAAAATTACGTCCTTCAATTGAAATTGCCCAAAGATTACATGCTATTAAAATGTTAGTGCTTTGGCTTATGATTCCGGAAGAAAATTTACCAGACGAGGAAATTCTAAACTTCATTGAACAAAATAAGTTGAGTGACGTGATGACAGAAGCTGAAAAAGCCATTCTTACTTCTTCAAGAACGGATGAAGACTTAAGAAACAGCATTGGTTGGAAATTTGAAAACGCTTGGTCATTGGCTTGGTATTTTGGATTTGAAGCGCCCGAAATTGCTGGAAATATGATGCCTGGAGAACTCATGCAAATTATTTTAAAAGATCATACTTGTTCTTTTGATGAAACTATTGAAGATTGGATTCAAAAGCAACACACGCGCTCAGAAGAAATGCTGATTCAGAAAGAGGATTTATTTTATTGCTTACACAATGCCGTAAGAAGTGCTCAAATGGGTAAAGATACGGTTCCAGATGGTTTTGATCCTATTGGAAATGGTGGCGTTATTCACGAACGTAGACATTCACTGACTTGGATGTTATCTGATGGAATTGAATGGGAAGACACTGATTTAAGTACTTAATTTTACTTTATAAAAATTCTTTACAAACAATTATGAAACATCTAAAAAAGAACATTATAACAATATTGATGTTAACTGCAATAGTATTTTTTTGTAATGCACAGGATAGTCAGTATGAAACCCAAGATAAAGCAAATCTTATTTTTACAGGAACATCTATCAAAGAAGCAGTTGCATTTGAAACAAGTTTGAACTCAAAATTGGAAAAACCTTTTGCTCATGTCACACTTTCACAAGAAATGTATCCACATGTAAAAAAATATACATTAGCAAGTCCCAAAGAATTCCTAAGAAATACGCCTAAAAGTATTCCTGCCCATGTCGAATATTATTATGATAAATTTTCAAGAAAGGTAAAATTCACTTCTTACCGATGGGATTTTGTACATAAAGTTTCTGATGCTATCTTATTCAACAGAAAAAAACTGAGAAAATTAGTTGAAAAAGAATGTGGAGAACTTCAAGCCTACAATACCTTATTTTCTCAACTTGATACACTTATCAGTGAAAAATTTAGTTCATCTGAAAAAAAAGTAAAACAAAATCAAAAAAGAGATAAATCAATAGAATGGAATAATGAAACTACTGCAGCAATTTTAAAAATGGAGTTTCAAGATTGTAGTAGTGAAGGTGATCTATTACCAGGATACTTTGTTATTCAGCTAACAGTATATTCAAAATAGTTTCTGTTTGAGATAAGCTTAAATTTGAAAATTCCGATCCAATAACCTTTTTATCATCTTAATTTGAATCACTACAAAAACCAATAAAAAGAAGAAACAATACGCATACGTAACTGGAATGTTTATTTTGGATTCGTATTTTTCAATCACTAAACTTGATAAATTCCAATCGCCAAAAATGGAAAATCCAAGTGAAAAACGCGTCAATACAAAAGAAAAAACAATAAATAAAGCACCAATAATCAACCAACCTACTTTTGTAATGAGTGGTTTATATACCTTTTCAGGAACTTTTTCAGTGGCAACTTCTGCCATTACATTGGCTAAAAAATCGGTAGAAGGTGTAGCCAATCCAGCTTCCTGAAAAACGTCTTTAGTAAACTGATTTAATTTTTTATTTTCTTCCTCCATGATTCAAATATATAGGTTCTACGACATTTTTTAAAATATGAAATAGTTTTTTTCGACTCCGATGCAATTTAATTTTCACATTATCGTACGATAATTGAACAATCTCCGCAATTTCTTTCAACGATAATTCTTCAAAATAAAACAAGGTTAACAGCACACGTTCGTCTTCTGGTAATTTTAACAATGCATTTTCTATCAATTGCTTTTTTTCTTTCGCTTCTATATAAGTTAATGCATTTTGCATACTGCCAATATCCGCTTCATTCACTTCATCAATATGTTCCGATAAAATGATTCTTTTATTTTTTTTAATATAATCCAAACTCGTATTATACACAATTCGATACAACCAAGTAGAAAACTTAGACGTTCCTTTAAACCTATCTAAAGCTTTGTAGGCTTTAACAAATGTATCTTGCGCAACTTCTTCCGCATCTTCCCTATTTCCTACCATTCGCACTGCCAATGTAAACACCATGCGCTGGTATTTTGTCACAAGAGCAGCATACGCATTCGGGTTTCCCGCACGTATTTGTTCAATAGAATTTTGGTCAGTGTTTTGAATCATCTTGTCATTAAGACGACCACTTTTTAGAATTGGTTACACTTTTTTGGATTTATTTTTTAGTTGCTGGTTAATTTGTTTATTCTACATTTAGTATCAAAACGTAAACTGATCAACTAATAAACATTTAAACTTCTTTTTTTGTCACGAATTCACGAATGGTTTTTTGGCTTACTCTTGTGTTTTAATTTTCGCGAATTTGTGATCGGTTTTCTGAGTTAGTCTTTAGAATTATTGAATGTGCTTTGAAATAATTCAACATTCAACACTTAAAATTTAACATCTCAAAAGCTTTCAACTAAAAAAAGT
>NZ_JBGCDL010000130.1:0-10617 GCF_045105435.1 Kordia sp.
TACTTTTTTGGAGGTGCTGCTTTTTCGTATTCACTCACGAACTCATTTGGAATTGCAGATAATTCTGGATTGTTGAAATATTCTGATTCAGATGATTTAGTATACGAATTACTACCAAATTTAGATACAAAATACAAGCTAACTGATTTTAAAACCAATGCAGAAGGTTTCCGTGATCGGAATCATGAAATAAATTCAAATACAGTAAAAATTGCTATACTAGGCGATTCATTTACCATGGGAACTGGCGTGCACGAAGAAGATATGTTCGTATCAACCACAGAAAACATATTGAATAAACAAGATCAGGAACGTGATTATGAAACATTCAATTTTGGCATTTCTGGCTATGCATTAACAAGTTATAAAAAGATTTTAGAACGAAATGCACTCAAATATAATCCTGATTTGGTTGTGATTGGGTTTTGCGGTCCCAACGATCATTATCGAATTGGAACTGATTTTTCCTTGGACAATTTTACCATCAAGCCGAAAAAGAATGTGTTTTGGGATTCGTATTTAAAGAAATTACTATCAATTAAGTTCAATCCTCAAATAATTGAACCTGTTGCTTATGAAGCTGTTCATAGAGAATATATTGACAAACAGTTTCAAGAATTTCAAGATATTTTCACTAACAACAATAGCAAAGGACTCGTTTTTTATATGGACTTAGAGTACAAACCAGTTCATGTAACAGAAATACGTTTATTAGCCGAGAAAAATAATTTATTGTTTGTAGATGCCTCTGAGTTTTTTCAAGATAAAAACATTTTCAAATACATTGTAAACGAATTAGATCCGCATCCTAACGGAAAAGCGAATAAAATTTTTGCTTATAAGCTTTCAAGGTTTATTTTAGCAAATCGAAACGAGATATTTAATGATGGGAAATAAAATTATCATATTCAATCCGAGAAGTGCCAATGCAAAACATCGTTTGCCGAATACTATTATTCAGGTTGGCGCTGCCATTCATGGAAAATATGACTACGTTTTTGTAGATGGAAATATGGAAACTGATCCTTGGGAAAAAATATCTGGTTATTTTGCTACGGGCGAATACAAGTATTTTTGTCTCACAGTAATGCCTGGGCCGCAGTTGAAACAAGCGATTCCGTATGCAAGAAAGATTAAAGAAATGTACCCTGAGTCTATTAATATTTGGGGCGGATATTTTGCATCAAACCAATACAAAGTATGTTTAAATTCTGGCTATGTTGATTATATTATCAACGGACCTGGCGACAATACATTTCCACAGTTGCTAGATGTTTTGGAAGGAAAAAGCAATGAAAAACTCATGTTGATTCGCAACTTGATTTTTAAAGACGAGGAAGGAAAAATTGTCCAAACGGTCAAAGAAGCATTGCTCGATCAAGATTCATTGCCTCCATATCCGTACGAATATTTTAATACGTTTTATCCGCTAGAAAATTATTTAGCAAAGACGTTTATGGGACGTAGAACTTTTGCGTACCACTCAAGTATGGGTTGTCCGTTTAGCTGTTCTTTTTGTGCAGTTGTACCAATTTACAATGCAAAATGGAAAGCAAAAGCTGCTCCGACTATTTATAAGGATTTAAAATATTTTAAAGAAAAATACAATATTGACGCTGTAGAGTTTCATGATAATAACTTTTTTACGTCTCGTAAACGTGTGATGGAATTTTCTAAACATGTGATGGACGATAATATTGAATGGTGGGGAGAAGGACGCATTGATACAATTAATAAATATTCTGACGAAGAATTACATTACATGCGAAAAGCAGGTTGTCGTATGATGTTTTTAGGTGCCGAAACAGGAAATGATGAAGTGTTGAAGCAAATGAATAAAGGTGGAACACAATCGGGTCAAATGATCAAAGATTTTGTGAAGCGCATGAAAGATGTTGACATTATTCCTGAATTATCGTTTGTTTTAGGCTTGCCTGGACCTGACGAAAAGAAAGTATACGAGCAGATTTTGTGGGATATTAATTTTATTCGTGAAATTAAATCTATCAACGCTGAAGCGGAAATTATCATTTACTTATACAGTCCGGTGCCGACAGAAGGTTCGGAGTTGTATCAGCAAATTATAGATGCTGGATTTTCATTTCCTGAAAAACTCGAAGAATGGATTGAGCCAAGTTGGGAAAAATTCGATTTACGAAGAAATCCGCTAACACCTTGGTTAAAACCATATATGATTGATAAAATTCAAAATTTTGAAACGGTATTGAACGGCTACTATCCTACTGCTTCCGATTTTAGAATTAAAGGCTATAAAAAAGCATTGTTGAAATTAGTTTCTGGCTATCGCTTTAAATATGGTTGGTATAAATATCCGTATGAAATTAAGGTGTTGCACAAAATTTGGAAATACCGTCAGCCAGAAATTGAAGGTTTCTATTCAGAATAATTTACATAAATATGTTTAAGAAGCTTAAGAAACACATATTTCCTATTGCGAAATTTTTCTTTGATAAATACATTGTAAAGGATCGAAACTACACATACGAAGGTATTACGGTACAGATTAATGAAGAAGTATTTCCGCCAAAATTTACGATTAGCACCAAAATTCTTTTAGAGTATATAAAACCGTTACACATTACTGGAAAAAACTTTTTAGAACTCGGCTGTGGTTCTGGAATCATCTCTTTATTTGCCGCTTCTAAAGGTGCGAATGTGACAGCTTCTGATATCAATCAAGTTGCGATTGATGTATTGAAAGAAGCATCTATAACTAATGAAATTTCGTTGAATGTTGTGTATTCGGATTTGTTTGAAAATTTGTCCGATCAGCATTTTGACTATATTATTATTAATCCGCCATATTATCCAAAAGCTCCACAAAATGACAAAGAACGCGCTTGGTTTTGCGGAGAAGATTTTGAGTATTTTGAAAAATTATTTGCACAACTTCCACAATATATTTCGCCTAATACATGGATGATTTTATCGGAAGATTGTGAAATTGATCATATTAAAAAATTGGCAGTCAAAAACGGACTTACTTTTGAGTTGATTTTTGAAAAAAGTGTGGTCAAAGAGAAAAATTATATCTTTAGCATTCAAAAATCATAACCGATTTGCAAACTACTTCGCGAAACATATTACTCGATATTTTAAAAGTTATAGCGGCACTATTTGTAATTGGCACGCATGCAGGTTTTTTGTTTGAATACAGTGACGCTGCATCACGAATTGTTACGAACGGAATTTTCAGAATTGCCGTTCCATTTTTTTTCTGCGTCAACGGCTTCTTTTTATATACTGTATTTAAAAACGATCGCATCAAAATATGGCTAAAACGCGTTGGTATTTTATACCTCATTTGGATGTTGATTTACACTTATTTTTGGGTGCACTTAAATCACTATGATTTATTAAAAATTATTCCAACATTCATATTTGGTTTTAATCACTTATGGTATTTAGCGGCGCTTTTCTTTGGCGGATTGGTACTTTATCAACTTCGAAATGCTTCAAACACAGTATTAATTGTGAGTGCTTTTGCGTTTCTTTTGATCGGAATTGCCATTCAATATATAGGAGTGCTTCACGTATTTCCATATCAAACCACTTTAGATAAGTTGATAAATTATCCGCCATTACATCGAAACTTTTTGCTATTTGCATTGCCACTTTTAAGTATAGGTTATGTCATAAGACGTGCAAATTTTCATACGAAAATCAGCAAAAAAAATGTCACAATGTTGCTTCTTGTAAGTTTGACTCTTTTTGTTGCAGAAAATTTGATTGCATATTATTTTATAACGTATAATACGATTCTCAACACCTATCTTTCATACCTATTTTTGGCGCCAGCATTGTTAATTGCAGCATTTACCTTTAAAATTTCATCCAATCTTGATAGTAAATTACTGTCGTCGTATTCAATTGCAATTTACTTAGTGCATCCATTAATTATTTTTTTAATTTATAATACACTTACTTTGTCGCGTACTGTGACTACTTTTGTAACCATTATAGTATCAGTAATTGCAAGTTATGTATTGATTCAGCTCAACAAAAAGATAACATATATTTTATAATCTATTTTTCGTGAAAAAGAAACTCAAATTTACCCTCATCATATTCAGAAACGTTCTGATCACTTTCTTTTTATTGGAAATTGCATTGGGCATTTTTTATAATTATTACGATCAAAGTGGAATTGATGGAAATACGGAACGTATTATTGCTTCGGGTTTGTATGAAGATTCTGGTTTAAGTGATGAAGATATAAAAATCATTCACCGAGAACTTCGCGAACAAGACATGGAATGGGAACCGTATTTGCATTATCGTTTTAAGCCGATGAAAGGTAAACACAATACGATTTACGCAAACGGACTTCGAAAAACGGCAAATCTAAGTTTGAAAGATTCCGCCACAGCGATTAAAATATTCTGTTTTGGCGGATCAACTATGTACAGTTCAGGTGCGCGAGACGAATACACAATTCCGTCAGAATTATCAAAAATAATTCACAAAACATTTCCGAATCAGAATGTAGAAGTCACCAATTTTGGTTGTCACGGATACACGCGTGCAACAGAGAACATTCAGCTACAGCGAGAGTTGATAAAAAACAACATTCCGGATATTGTTATTTTTTATGATGGTGTAAATGAAGTTATTTCTGGACATCAAAATAATGAAGCGGGCGAACCCACAAACGCATACAACAGAAGAAGAGAATTTAAGTTGGCACATAGTTATAAAAAGCGTATTAAACTGTTTGTTACTTCTAGTAATTTGTACAGATTGATGACCACAATACAGCGCAAAATATTTTCAGGATCTATATATGCAAAAATGAATGCGCGTTCGGATGCTTTGTCGGAAGCTATTGCTAAAAACTATGTTGGTTTGGTCAGAGTTTCTAAAAGTTTAGAAGCTGCATACGGTTTTAAAGTGTTCAACTTTATGCAACCAAATATATATTCTAAAAAACAATTAACGAAAATTGAAGAACTGTATCACAAAGATCAGTATCACTATGAAAACTTGTACCGATTATCGTATGAAAATGTTCGTAAAGATTCATTGATGATTACAGATTCGACTTTTGTAGATATTAGCGATGCGTTTGACACTACTGACCGCGCCGTTTATTTCGATTTTTGCCATACGGGCGAATATGGAAATCAATTGGTTGCCGAAAGAATGTTTGTACATATACAACCGTTATTAATGCCAAAAGTAAAAGATAGCGTAACAATTCTTGAAATGGAGCAACTAACAGAAATCACTCAATAATTATATAAAGAAACATGGAACAACTTTTAACTTTAGATAGTCTTTTTACCTTATTCATGCTGGTATTACTGCAAGCTGTATTAGGATTTGACAACTTATTATACATTTCCTTAGAATCACAAAAAGCGCCAAAAGATAAGCAATCGTATGTTCGAAAAATGGGTGTTGGATTGGCAATTATTTTGCGAATTGTGTTGTTGTTTGCACTATTACAATTAATCTCATTTTTTGAAGATCCATTTTTATCAATGCACAGCAATTCGTTTATAGAGTTTGATATTAGCGGACATAGTATTATTGTATTGGTTGGTGGAATTTTCATTATTTACACAGCGGTCAAAGAAATTTGGCACATGATGTTGATGAAAGAACACGCCAAAGTAGAAGGTGCCGAAAGTAAAAAATCAGTTAAAAGTGTTGTGACTTGGATTGTAGTAATGAACTTGGTTTTTTCGTTTGATTCTATTTTAAGTGCCATGGCTTTGACAAGCGATTTGGAAAAAATGCCACAACTTGTTTTAATGACGGTTGCCGTGATATTAGGTGGATTATTAATGATTGTAATGGCGGATAAAGTATCAGACTTTTTACAGAAAAACAAAATGTATGAAGTGCTTGGACTCTTTATTTTATTTATTGTGGGAATCATGTTATTGTCGGAAGGTGGACATTTAGCCAATCTGCAATTATTTGGAAGTCACGTAACGCCAATGAGCAAAACCACGTTCTACTTTGTCATTATTACCTTAGTAATTATTGACATTGTACAAGGTCGCTACCAAAAGAATTTATTAGCAAAAAAAGAAGCGCAGGACAAAGCTGCTGAGGAAAAGAAAGAAGCGTAAGATTTCTCTTTTAAACTCCTTTGATACGTCTTTGCGAGAATTTTATAAAAATTCGTGGCAATCTCTCTCTAAGAATACTAAGATTTTTCATAGAAGCAGACTGCCACGTCGTAGCCTCCTCGCAGTGACGATTGTTCATTTTCAAAATGTTTGACTGAGTAAACTTGTGAAACAAATTTGTATCGAAATCTAGTATGAAAATCAAAGTGCTTTTTGGAGTTGCGAATACAGTGAAATAATATGTTTGTAATGTTAAAAAAATGATGCTTGGTTTGTCATTCCTGCGCAGGCAGGAATCTATTCAAGTCCGATTTCCGACTGTAAAAAATCACTCAACACCACATTTCCATTATCATTAATGTGTGGATCGTTGGCAAAATACAATCGATAATCGGTCGTGTCATTGACTTGAAAAACCGACAAAGGATTTACTTGTGTCACATTTATGTACGCTTTTAAATCCTTTGTTGCTTCTGCAAAGAATGGATAATTTCCCTGTTGAATCGCAACTTCATCTTCAAACGTAGCACCCAAAGTTTTCAAGTTATTCATATAATACGAGTTGACTTGCGAGCAATGCGGAATCCAAACAACATATACAGGAATATCTTTTGGAATGGTTTCTATAAATGTTTTCATTTCAGCAAGCCAAGCATCATACCGTGAAGCAAAAGGCGTTTTCAACATTAACGTATTATTAAAGTAAGAAGTATCAAAATTCAAAAAACGGATGCTTCGTTGATCGTAATAATCAGTTCTAAAAACATCGGTTGCCATTGTTGTGGTTCTGCTTGTAACGTGCGAACTAAAAATGGATGCTTTGTGATTTAGATACGATAGACTCAAAAAATAATCGGAAATTCCCCAATAGATATTTCTTACTAAAGAAAACTTTTCCCAACTCCACAAATGATCTACATCTGTTAAATCGTTCCCAACATACACTTGGTAAATAATGGCTTTCGGATTGTGTTTTTTAATTTTTGAACTCGCAAATGTATTTACTTGTCTAATTCCAATTCCTGGCACGCTCACATTCACAAAAGACTTTGCTGGATTATTTGCACGCAGTTTGTCTATATAATTAATTTCTTTCGCTGTGGCGGAAAAGGAATCGCCGAACACTAAAAAATCTACGGAAGTATTTGCCAAATCGGCTTCCGAATTCAAGTGTGACGTTTCTGCTTTATAAAAATCGATAATAGAATTGCGGTACAACATTTCAAACAATAAAAAGCTGAACACCATTATAATAATAGTATTTAGTAAAAACTTCTTTATTTTTGGCAAGAATTTCATTGCTTACAATTTGACCAAAGATACTTTTAAAATTAAATTTTGAGTAATTTTTTATCTGTTTGAAATATAATTAGTTCCTCAACTGATCTTTTTAGTAAAACTCGACACAAAAAACGCATAATTTAAGCTTCAAAAAATAAAAAGTAAGCTAATGAAAACCAATACATTCAACAATTTTCAGTATTCTTTGTAATGTATTTGTTATCTACAGAATAAATCTTACCTTTGCGGACTCTTTTAAAGAGATAGGAATGTTTAATTAATAAATAAATTAGTGTGGATACATTAAGCTACAAAACAATTTCAGCCAACAAAGCGACTGCAGATAAGCAGTGGGTTTTAGTTGATGCTGAAGGACAGACGCTAGGGCGTATGGCTTCTAAGGTAGCAAAAATACTTAGAGGTAAGTACAAGCCTAGCTTTACACCACATGCTGATTGCGGAGATAATGTTGTTATTATCAATGCAGAGAAAATCATCTTAACTGGAAACAAATGGACTGACAAATCTTACATTCGTCACACAGGGTATCCAGGTGGTCAAAGATCGCTAACTGCTACGGAACTTTTTGAAAAAGATCCAGCAAGATTAGTCGAAAAATCAGTGAAAGGAATGTTACCAAAAAACAAATTAGGTAGCGCATTATTCCGTAACCTAAAAGTGTACGTTGGAACAGAGCACGGACAAGAAGCTCAAAAGCCAACTACTATTAACTTAAATGATTTAATGTAACATGGAAGTTATTCACAAAATTGGTCGTAGAAAGACCGCTGTTGCTCGTGTTTATGTAACTCCAGGAACTGGAAACATTACAGTAAACAAAAAAGCATTTGAAACGTATTTCCCAACTCCAACATTACAGTACAAAGTAAAACAACCTTTTGCTTTAACTGAAACTGTTGATACGTACGACGTAAACGTAAACGTATATGGTGGTGGATCTACTGGACAAGCTGAAGCTGTTCGTTTAGCAATCTCAAGAGTATTATGTGAGATCGATGCTGAAAACAGATTGGCATTAAAACCAGAAGGATTATTAACAAGAGATCCAAGAATGGTTGAACGTAAGAAATTTGGACAGAAGAAAGCTCGTAAGAAGTTCCAATTCTCGAAACGTTAATTTTTGGTCGTTTTTCAAAAAAACGTACTGTTCATTTATTATTGAAATTAAAATCATGTTGTCGTTGTTTCGCATACAGCGAAATTTAGTTTAGCATCTAAATAGTTAAGACCAATACAAATTGCTACTTACCTATTGCTAATTCCAACGGAACGTAAACTATTTACAAAAATGGCAAATAACATAGAAGTAAAAGACTTACTTGATGCAGGTGTACACTTTGGACACTTGACAAGAAAATGGGATCCAAACATGGCGCCGTATATCTACATGGAGCGTAATGGAATCCACATCATTAACTTATACAAAACTGCTGCTAAAATTGACGAAGCTAACGAAGCTTTAAAGAAAATTGCAGCCTCTGGTAGAAAAATACTTTTCGTAGCTACCAAAAAACAAGCAAAAGACATCGTTGCTGAAAAAGCAGGGAAAGCTAACATGCCGTACATCACTGAAAGATGGCCAGGTGGAATGTTAACTAACTTTGTAACGATCAGAAAAGCCGTTAAAAAAATGGCTTCTATTGATAGAATGAAAAAAGATGGAACGTTCATGACTTTATCTAAGAAAGAACGTTTACAAGTTGATCGTTTAAGAGCCAAGTTAGAGAAAAACTTAGGTTCTATCAATGACATGACGCGTCTTCCAGGTGCATTGTTCGTTGTAGACATCAAACGTGAACATATCGCGATTAAAGAAGCTCAAAAATTAAACATTCCAATTTTTGCAATGGTTGATACAAATTCTGACCCAAGACAGGTTGATTATGTAATACCAGCAAATGATGATGCTTCTAAATCAATCGAGAATATCTTAACACACGTTACAGATGCTGTAATCGAAGGATTATCTGATAGAAAAGCTGAAAAAGAAGCTAAGAAAGCTGAAAAAGAAGCTGCTGCTGCTGCACCTGCACCAAAAGCAGAAGTAAAAGCAGAAGCTCCAAAAACTGAAGCTCCAAAAGCAGAAACAGCTGCTCCAGCGAAGGCTGAAGCTCCAGCAAAAGAAGAAACAAAATAATTATTATTTAACGTTGATACGTTCATTCATCAAAGAAAGACAAGTAGTTTAACTATTCGTTTTTAAAGATGTTGAATGGACGTACTAACATTAAAACAAATACAAAATGGCAAAAATTACAGCCGCAGAAGTAGGTAAATTAAGAAAAGCTACCGGTGCAGGAATGATGGACTGCAAAAAAGCATTAGTTGAAGCAGAAGGTGACTTCGATAAAGCAATTGATATTCTTCGTAAGAAAGGTCAGAAAGTTGCTGCTAAAAGAGCAGATCGTGACTCTTCAGAAGGTGTTGCTGCTGCTAAAGTAAATGCAGACAATACTGCTGGTGTTGCAATTGTTTTAGGATGTGAAACTGATTTCGTAGGAAAAAATGAAAGCTTTGTTGCATTGGCAAAAGAATTTGCTGATTTAGCAATCAACTTCAACTCGAAAGAAGAATTTTTGGCTGCTGATTTCGGTGGAATCACAGTTGCTGAAAAATTAACAGAACAAACTGGTGTAATTGGTGAGAAAATTGACATTAACGCTTTCGACAAAGTTGAAGCTGCTTTTGTTGGTTCTTACGTACACATTAACAAAATTGCTGCTGTTGTTGGATTATCTGCAAATGTTGATAATGCTGAAACGTTAGCAAAAGACTTAGCTATGCAAGTTGCATCTATGGGTGCTACAACTTTATCTTATAAAGATTTCGATCCTGCATTTGTTGCATCTGAAACAGAAGCACGAATTGCTGCAATTGAAAAAGATAACGAAGAATTAGAGCGTTTAGGAAAAACATTGAAAAATGTTCCTCAATACATCTCTATGTCTCAGTTAAGCGACGAAGTGATAGCACAAGCTGAAGAAGTTGCTAAAGCACAATTAGCTGCAGAAGGTAAGCCAGAAAAAATCTGGGATCGTATTTTACCAGGAAAAATGGAAAGATTCATTTCTGATAATACGACTTTAGACAAAGAACAGTGTTTATTAGACCAAGACTTCATTAAAGATGAAAAGTCTACAGTTGCTAAATATGTTTCTTCTTACGGAGAAGTTGAAGTAACAGGTTTTAAACGTGTATCTTTAGGATAAGCAAA
>NZ_JBGCDL010000131.1:0-12279 GCF_045105435.1 Kordia sp.
CCGCCAGAAACCGTTCTAGGCTCTTCGTTAGACGGTAATGATATGTTTTTATTCAGGTAATATTCAAGGTCTTTAATTAAGAATTTATACTTTTTATTTTGAAAGTCATAAGTTACATTTTTTTTAATAAAACTCTTATAAGTATTTGTGTGTGAAACTTGAAAGTCCTCATCGTGAACAGTTATAACAAGTATTTTTTCAATCGGAAAATCTAAATCATCAAATACTGTAGAAAGTTTTTCTGAGTCAGAAATCCAAGTTAAATTTTCTTGATTCAATTTTAATCTATGTGATGGATGTCCGTGCTTAAAAATATTAAGCAAACATGGTATTTCATCAGAAGAAACATCAAAATAAGAATCGTGATTAAGCGAATAAGGTTTACCTTCGCTACAAAATAACTGTACACTCGGTATTTCAGTAAATAAATCAAAAGAGTCTTTCTCTAATGAATATCTGCCTTCACTGTAAAATGCTCCAATATGCTTTGAACTCATAGGGATTGTTTTAATGGTTAATTAATAGTTTTTTACATCACAAATGTATTTTATTAAGTAGCACGAAAGAATACCCCTGAAAGGGTAAATTACATTAATTGGATGTTTTTACGTAGTTTTGAAAAAATCGGTTAAACCATATAATTACCAAGACATCCATGACTATTTTTAAGAAACCTGCTTTTTTACTACTTACTTTATGTATTGTAAGTTGTTCAACGACTGAGAAAAAAATGAAAAAAATGAGCTCGTATGCCAACGATACACATTCGTTTGCAAAGCCTAACGAAGCGGTAGCAAAACATTTATTGTTAGATATTGGTGTAGATTTTGACAAAGAAATCATCACAGGAACAGCTACGTATACGATTGAAAGTACCAATGCAAACAATATTTTTTTTGATACCAAAAACTTAAAGATTCTGCAAACTTTTGTCGATAAAAAAGAAGTCAAATTTACGCTTGGCGCGAATGATGCCGTATTAGGACAATCGTTGTCTATTCCTATCGAAAGCGACTCTAAGATCGTTTCTATAAGTTACGAAACTACCGATAAAACGGAAGCATTGCAGTTTCTAAATCCGCAGCAAACAGCCGATAAAAAACATCCGTTTTTGTTAACACAAGGACAAGCCATTTTAACACGAACTTGGATTCCTATTCAAGACAGTCCGCAAGTGCGTTTAACCTATCAAGCCAAAGTAAAAGTGCCAAAAGAATTGATGGCGATTATGAGTGCGGAAAATCCGAAAGCGAAAAATGATACTGGAAACTATGTTTTTGATATGAAACAACCAATTTCACCTTACTTAATAGCGTTGGCTGTTGGTGATTTGGTTTACAAAGAAATCAGTCCGCGAACTGGCGTATATGCTGAAAAGTCAATGATTGACAAAGTACATTACGAATTTGCAGACATGGAAAAAATGGTGAAAGCTGCCGAAAATTTATATGGTAAATACGCATGGGATCAGTTTGATGTTGTGGTATTACCACCAAGTTTTCCGTTTGGCGGCATGGAAAATCCACGATTAACTTTTGCAACACCAACCGTTATTGCGGGCGATAGAAGTTTAACAAGTTTGATAGCACACGAATTGGCACATTCTTGGTCTGGAAATTTAGTAACCAATGCTACCTGGAACGATTTCTGGCTCAATGAAGGTTTTACAGTGTATTTTGAAATGCGCATTATGGAAGCTTTGTACGGAAAGGAATATGCAAATATGTTGGCTTCTATTGGGCGACAAGATTTGGCAGAAGAAATTAAAAACTTTCACGATCAGCCAGAAGCGACACATTTAAAGTTAGATTTAGAAGGGAAAAACCCTGATGATGGAATGAACAGTATTGCATATGATAAAGGATATTTGTTTTTACGTACACTTGAAGAAACTGTTGGGCGCGATAAAATGGACACGTTTTTAAAAGAATATTTCAACAAACATTCGTTTTCTACCATGACAACCGAAAAGTTTTTGAAGTATTTGGACAAAGAATTATTAGCTAAAAACAAGGTAACATTTAATGTGAACGATTGGGTTTATAAAGCAGGAATTCCAGACAATGCAGCTAAAATAGTATCCGATAAGTTTCAAAAAGTAGAAGAAGCCATTGTAAATTGGGAAAAAGGAACGTTGAGCGAAAAAGAATTAAGTAAAAAGGACTGGAATATTCAACAGAAAATTCACTTCATAAGAAACATTCCAACAGAAATTTCACTAGAAAAATTTATAGCGTTAGACAATGCATGTCAGTTTTCTACAGCTACAAATTCATACATCGCTATGGTTTGGTTTGAACAAGCCATCAATCATGATTATCATGGAAATAATGTAGATGCGCACATTGAAAACTTTTTAATGACCGTTGGTCGTCGTTGGTATGTTTCTACTTTATATAAAGCGTTTAAGCGAAACAATCAAGTAGAAACTGCAAAGCGTATTTACGAAAAAGCACGTCCAAACTATCATTCCGTTACGGCAAACACAATTGATGACATGTTAGGTGTTTCGTATTGAGTGAAATACTAAATGTATAATTTTGAATGCTAAATTTTAAATTGCTGCGTTCTAAGAAACTCTTTAACTTCTAACAACAAATCGTCAGTTCGAGTGAAATTCTGGAAGAAAAATATATCGAAAAGTGTGTGATAACATCAAATTTAGTATAATAAAAAAAAGGATACAATAAGGGCATATTGTATCCTTTTCATAATGAGATTATATCTAAGCCAGCAAGGTCAAGCGTGGAATTATGACTTAAATATATTTAGTAAATAATTTATCAGATTATTATTATAAATTTCGTGAAATTCTGAAACTTTCAATTACGGTTTTACCATAGAAGCACTACACGATTGCATTGATATCTTTCTGGTTTTTGTAGGATTTATAATCCCAATTTTTTCCGAAGCGTACTGTCTTTAACACTGTTTTTAGACCAATACGCGCTTTTTAACTTCTTGATTATCTTTGCTTTAGTCGTTAGTGTTCTTGCCGAATTTCCGTAGCCACTCGTAGCAGTTTCTGTCCATCCTAAAATATCGTGCGGAAAGCTAGTATTGAAGTTTATACTTAATTTCCTGTTTAATTTCGGATATTCCAATACATAAGTTGAAGTTGCGCCCGAAGTATTCAATGTTGCCGTTGCTTCATACGCTTTTAACGGAATGTGTTTCATGCGCAACACATCAAAAGCAGGAACTATTTTTTGTGAACCAACAGGCAATTGTGAAGGATCAATTCTGAGTTTTACCCACAATTCATCTTCCAAAATCTCTTTATCTATTGAAAATTTCTGATCTGATTCACTTTCAAAATACGAATACGAGTGCACGTCAAACTTTTCACGGTTGTTCAATTGTGTAAATACATGTCCGCACCATTCTTGCATGGAAGAAGTCGCTTTAATCGCATGTTCGTTATTTGCTACAGGATAAAACGTGCTTGTCATTATACTATATGGATACACGCCTGTGTAGAATTTCTTAGTTGCATTTAACTTTAACACAGGTACATTATTTGCGCGTTGCTGATCAGCTTTTACTTGCTTTTCAGGATTAAAATCTTCAGTTACATACACTAAAACCGCTTTTCCTTTATGAATTTCTCCGTAGCGTCCTTGCTCCAATTCAAAAGAAGTCAATTCGGCTTTGCCAGCATACCAATATTTATTAAAAGCTTCAGAAGTTGCTTGTGCAGGTTTCTCAATTTCTAATTTAGAAGTGTTTATGGCTGTGTCGGAAGCGTTACTTTTAACATTAGAACAGGCAATAATAGTTCCTACTACGGTAACTGCGGCTAAAATAAGTTGTCGGGAAATGGATTTCATCGTTTTTTTATAAAGATATTTAAAAACGACGATACTGCCAATGCTTTAACAATCTGTTAAAACAACTTCAAGTTATCCTTTCGCATTCGGAAGCTTAAAATAATAATAATGAAAAGTGTGAAAATTGCGATAAATATACAGACGAAATTGGTAGAAGTTTTAACTTGTAACGCAATTGGAGCGCTATCTCCATGCAATACAAATCCTGCCCAATAAAATGGTTTTTTAAAATTGGCGTCGTCTGTATTTTTAAGATAATTGATTTTTGCGTTGCGCAAAGCATTTGTTTTGGTTTCGCCTTTTTTCAAAGACTTGTAAAAATCAATCATAATTTCTTGCGTCACTTTATCCGGAACTTCCCATAAACTTGCCAATGTAGACGGAACGCCTGCCAAAGTAAACGCTCTGCTAAGCGAAATCATGCCTGTAGCATTGTTTAGTTTTCCTTTTCCGGTATTGCACGCGCTCAAAACTGCCAAATCTGCGTTGAGGTGCAAACCGTATAATTCTTCCAAATACATTTTGGTGTCAGTGCCATTTTCGTTGAAAACTAAGTGACTCAATTCGGGCGTTTCATTATCAATATTAGCGTGCATGGCAAGATGAATAATTTTTGCTTCGCGCGAATATTTAATAAAATTGTCTTTGGTGGCTAAAATAGATTCAAACAAACGACTTGGAAAAATAGCAGCCAACGATTTAGATTCGCTTTCAGCGCCAAGCAAACGGTAATTTTTATCGCGTAACGCAATTCCTTTTGTATTTGTTAGTTCAACATCGTATTGTGGTGTAAACACAATAATTTCATCATTTTTACTAGGTTGATTTTCGTAAGTTGTATGATTTACAAACACCAAATGTGTTGCATAATTGATTGTTGCTTCTTCAATCAAATACGTTTCTTTGTTTGTAATTAACGTTTCAAACGGCAAATAATGTAACGTTTGATCGGGAATTACTGTAAATTCCGTAAACGCGCTTGTATCAAAAGGAAATAATGCAATGAATAATTTGTGTGCAGTCGTTTTATTTTCTTGTTGTTTGCTAATCTGATTGTAATACGATTCTACCGTAGCCAATATATTTTTAGAAGCATCTAACTCATAAAACTGAATATCATTTTTAGTAATTTTAAACGCAAATAGCTGTTTTTCAATGTTTTTGTACTTTACAATTACTTTTGAAGCAGACATGCTTTTTTGAATGGTTTTAATATCAAAACGATCAAAAGCAAAATTTGTAATCTCAGGAAACTCTTGTTTTAGTGTTGCCAATTGTTGTGTTAACTGTTTGTTGTAGTCAAAAATGGCAGCAGTATCTTTTCGGCGTTTG
The DNA here is from genome assembly GCF_045105435.1 of Kordia sp. Classification (GTDB taxonomy): domain Bacteria; phylum Bacteroidota; class Bacteroidia; order Flavobacteriales; family Flavobacteriaceae; genus Kordia. The sequence goes on from NZ_JBGCDL010000131.1 coordinate 5,163, forward strand.
GCAGCTACTAGGGCTTTTCTTATAGTTTGTTCTTGTTGTAAAACGGTATCGGAAATATTTGAAACAGTCAATAATCGACTTTGGCGAAATTTTTTCCAAGCCAATCTATTTTCTATAACTTCCATTTTGTTCAGCAAATTATTTAGCTTGAACTTGTGATGACCATATCCCATTTTTTTCAGTTTCAATATACCGCCAATTGCAGTTTGGTAATACTGTATGAGTTTGTCATTGAAGAGTTCTTCACGATAGCAATTTTCAAACTGTAGTAAACCCAATCGATACATTTTCGCGCCAAGCGAAAGTACAGTTGCATCTTTAGGATATTTTTTTACAATTTCATCTGCCATTTCGACTAACAATCCAGTTTCATTCAAATCGAAACTTGGAATAAAATTGGAGAAATCTTCTTTCAAGATACTTTCTCCGTGATGAATTGTAGCAATGGATTTTTGTAATGCTTCAACAGCTGCTTTTTTACGATCTAACGCAAGTAAAATAGACGCTTTTTCAGCTTCAAAATAGGAGATACGTGTGTCATTTTTTGGCAAATCTTTTAATAAGGAATTCAGTAGATTCAGCGCTTTTTCTTGTTTATTTTGAAACGTAAACGCTTTTACTTGATTAAATTTAATTTGAAATACGTGTGCCGCATATTTTCGTTGGTTTAGGTTTTGTAATGCTTTTTGTAAATAATTTTGCGCCATTTCTGCATCAGTTTTAGTAACTGAATCTTTTCGCAAATAAAAATCGCCCAACATATTTAGCGCAACGGCGTACATGCGTGTTTCGGGAACGTTGAATCGTTTATGGCGTTTTAGTTTATTTAATTTTTGAATTTTCTCAGTAGCAAATGCAATATCATTTGTTGTTAAAACCGCTTTATTATTGATGATTTCAACCGCTTTATATTGAAAAAGCACTGGTTTCGAAACTTCTTTCGGATCTCTAATTACCTTATTTTTATGCTCTTTATATGTTAATTCCGCTTTTGCTAGATAATTTTTAGCGTCATCCATAAAACCCAACCTTGCTGCCGAACTGGCAATACTTGCATAGATGGAAATTAAGTAATCGTAATTTGGATTGGCAACACTTTCCATTAATAAAGCTGCTTTTTTTGTGCTTTCGTAGAATTCTGTGTAGTTACTCAATTCATATTCCGAAAACGCACGTTCGTAATACAATTCAGCTTTATAGGTACGTCCTTCGTTGGAAGTTGGACATAACAAAATGGCTTCGTTGTATGAAGCAATTGAGACATCAAAACGTTGTATATAATATTCGGAAGCGCCTTTGTAAAAATACAGTTTTGCGCTAGACAAGCTGTCTAACTGTGAAGTATCGGATTTTAAAAGCGTAATTCCTTTTTCTGCCAATGCCAAAGATGCTGCATATTCTCCTTTATTGTATGTGGTTTTGGTTGAATTTAATACTGCTTGAGCTGTTTCTTGCGCATGCAAAAACTGCAGCGAAGAAAAAAGATATGAAATAATAATACAACGTAAAATTGTTTTCACTTACTGGGTTATTTTAGGGAATCTTGTCTAATTTACAGAATGTTAGCTAACAAATTAAGTTTATTATACGAGATAGCACTATTGGTGTGTGAATGGCACTAAATTTTATATGAACGGTAAATGAATCATAGGTATTTAATCCACAACCGTCCATATAAGTAACAACTCGAAACGTAAAAAACCGACATTGTTAGTCTTTGATAAAAGGAATTGTTTTGTAGTTTTTTAGTTTGATGAAATAATACCCAGCTCGCAAATGACTGACATCTATTGTCGTATTTAAACGATTGCATTGTCCGTTGCTCAGTTTTTTTCCAGAAACATCATATATAGTGAATTCGGTTTCAGTTTGTAATCCTTGCAATGTAATTTGTTTGGAAGTCGGATTTGGATAGAGCACAATACGTATTGTTTCAAAAGTGTCGACATTTAAAACACTTGCATCTTGCAAACTTGTAAGTTCGTCTCCATTGCCTGATTTTGTGCCTGAAAACCAAATTTTGTTTTGGTATGCAATCAAAGAATTGGTGCCAATTAATAAAATTTCTTCCGAGTTTCCTGTCAACACTTCCGTTCCCATAGCTGTTCCATCAGTAACCCACAATTGTTGCGAATCAAAGTAAAACAGCTTGTTGGCATAATTAGTAGCTTTTGAAAAATTGATAGATTCGCCCGTATCCGTTACGCTTACTACCTTTTCAGTTCCGCTTTCTGTTCCGTCTGTTTTCCATAATTCAAAATCGGAAGTTGTATTGTCGGAAGCTGCAAAGTATAATTCATTGTTGTAAATGGTGAAATTTGGAATATTTAATCCGCTTGCAAGATTATCTGTATCAATATCTTTTACCAAATTTGCGGTAGTTCCATCTGTTTTCCATAATTCGGAACCAATTATTTGTCCAGAAGTTCCATTGTAGCTTCTCGCTTTAAAATACAGTTCGTTGTTAAAAATGGTCAAATTAGAAGGATTACTTCCCAAACCAAATGCAGGATTTAGATTGTTTGGGAAAATATCATGCTTTATTGTAGTGCCTGCTAATGTTCCATCAGAAACCCACAATTCGCGACCTTCCGTTGCAGAATCGTCTCCCGAAACAAAATAAAGTTCGTTATTAAAAACGATTATTTCTGAGATGTTTTTCAAGCTACTACGCACCAATTCTGTATTGGCAGTTGTTCCATCGGTTTTCCACAATTCGCCATTTCCACCACGATTTACATAAAAATATAACAATCCGTTAAATACAGTTCCTAAGATATTTTTTCCAGGTTTCGTAATAAATGTTGGCGTGCCATTAGTAGCATCTTCAAAGTTTTTTACGGAAACTGTTCCCGTTGGTGTTCCGTCGGTTTTCCAAAGTTCAATAGATGAATTGGTGCTTCCGCGAAAGTAGATTTCACCATTATATTCTACAAACAGTTGATTGTCGTCATTGGAATTAAAATCCAAACCGCTAGACGAACCTGCGCGCACATCTTTTAATAAAATAGTTCCTGCGTTCGTTCCGTCGGTTTTATACAATTCTTGACCAACACCTGAAACAAATGCGGTAAAGTACAATTCGCCATTCATTACATATAAAGATTCTGGTGAATAACCTGCCCCACTATTTAAGTTTGTCGCTATAATTTGTGTTCCTGTATCGGTTCCGTCACTTTTGTATAGTTTTTTAAAAGAAGGCGTAATTTCAAAGGCTTGAAAGTAGATTTCGCCATTAAACTCAGTGATATATTTTGGAGAACTTCCATTGCTTCCCGACCAAATATCAATTTGCTCAAATGTATATTGTGCATTTGCATGTAGCCCTAAAAATAAGAGAAGTACGAGTAGTATTTTTTTCATTTTGTATTTTTTTGAGATTATTTTCTTCTAGATTCGTTTACGGTAAATTCAACTTTTACATTAGTTTCAACCGTTTGTTGTGTACCATCGTCGTTTCTAATTTTCATGGTAAGTGTATCTTCAAAATGACCAGAAACGGTTCTGCGTTTTTTGACAATTCCGTCTTTCCATGCAGATACTTTTGTAATGGTTGTCTGTGTGCAACCTGTAAAATCACCATCAATACGTTTGTACGATTTGCTATTGTTGAGGTCAATAAAATTCAAGCTTCCGCAACCCGAAGTACTTTTTTTAGGATTGTGCATTCCAGCGACAGCTTCACCCAAAAAATAACGATTGAAATAATGTACTTGAAAACCGTCTTTAGTCATCAATTTAGATGCGTTTACATTGCTTGCGCCTTTAAATAATTCCAGATTAGCTTGACTCGTGTAATTTCCTTTTTCAGGATAAAAAGTATGTGTTCCTTGCAATGGACCGTCACTAAAAGTAATAGTGATAAAGTGTTTTTTACTTTGCGAAAACGCTATTGTGCTACACAATAGGAATGCTATAAATATGTGTTTCATAAGTTTTGTTTTACATGGAAGTATATGCGTTCGCGTCGATTTTTACGTTGGTATTTGTGTCAATTTTGACAACTTTCATCGTGCCACTTTCGTTGGAAGCTTTGTATTGTAATTCCAATACGAATCCTTCAAATGGACCTTCTTTTTTCATGCCTAGAATCGGCACAAATTTTTGTTTGATTGGAAAGTCATTCGCAACCCAAGCATGTACTTTTCCGCCATCGTTTTCATAAGAATATTCGTGACAGGTATATCCGAGAATCGTTTTGGTATTTCCGGTTTTTTTCAAATCGTCATGTTGTGGCATTTTATCAGAATAATCCAACTGCCCAAGTTCTTCTCGTGAAACAGTTTTCTTAATTTTCATACCTGGCATGTCCATAAACATGGTGCTTGATGTCGGTGTGATGACTGCATATACTTTTCCGCCAGAATCATCGCCATCATTGTCTAACTTCATACAAATGACATCTGAATTTTTACGATCAAAAAGGAAGTCAATTTGAGCTTTTTCATTGCCTTCGGTTTGCATTTCTATCGTAATGCTTTGATTGAATGTGTACGATTTACTAGCCTTGTTGCCTTTGCTACTTTTTTTATTGCCCAATACTTTATCGAGCATTTGATCAGCGGCTTTTTCAGCTTTTTCCATTGCTTTTTCTTCTAGCTTTTGCTCAACTTTGTTTTCTACTTTTTTCTGAATGCGTTTAAGGAGTTGCGAATTCGCACTTTGCGCCGCTAAAAAGAAGCAGATGCAAGTGCAAGTTTTAAAAATTGTGTTCATGATTTATTACGTTTCGTTTCCTCTTTATATATTTACAAGGGAAAAGGTTAACATTGATATGAAATTTATTTTAGTTGAATTTATTTTAAATATTTTTGTTAACCTTTCGATTTGATTTTATACTGAATGGAAAAGCAACAAGTAGATTTACAAACACGACTGCGCAATGACGATAAAAAAGCATTGGAAGAAGTGTATGTGCTTTATAAAGAAGTATTTGTGAATTATGGATTGCGATTTAATTTGGATAAAGAAGATTTGATAGATGTATATCAAGACAGTGTTATTGCCATGTATCAAAACTTTACAACGAAGCAAACACGCATAGAAAATAGTAGTTTAAAAACGTATTTGTTCAGTATTGGGAAACACAAAATTTACGATCGGTTGAAAGAACGAAAGCTTTTGGTTGGTGGCGTTGTTGTGGAAAATGATTATGAAGAAATTGACTTAGATGAAACTGTTTTAACAAACGAACAAGAATTGTTGCGCAGGTATTTTCGTCATTTAGGCGCAAGTTGTCAAGAGATTTTAAAACTGTTTTATTACCGCAGTTTGAGCATTAAAGAAATTGTACAACAAACACACTATAAAGATGAGAATACGGTGAAAAGCCATAAATCTAGGTGTTTGAAAAAGTTAATAGGATTGATAAAACAAGATTGATGAAACCGGAAGAATTGATTCAGAAATACATACAAGGCACGTTAAATACAGCGGAGCAAGTACAGTTTGATGCATTGTTAAAAAACGATCTTGATTTTGCTCAAAAAGTAACCGAATACGAAAATGTACATGTTGCCATTAAAGCAAATGAGAAATCCGATTTGAAGTCGCACTTACAACAATTGGAAGCTTCGCAAAGTAAAACAGATATTTCTAAAAAGCCTTTCTACAAAAATATACGTTTGGCAATTGCCGTTGTGTTGTTATTGCTTTTCGGATTGATCGGAAATTATATCATTCAGCAAGCAACTATGAATGAAACCTTGTATACAACGTATTTTGAACCGTATCCAAATGCGTTGCAACCTGTGACACGTGGACCAAGCGATGGAATGCTACTTACGGATGCAACAAGAGCGTATGAAGCAAAAAATTACGAAGAAGCTATTAAAACTTTTGATATCATTCAAGCAGGACATGACAATCCAAATACAGAAATTTCATTTTACAAAGCAATGAGTTTACTTAACTTAGGTAAAGAAAAAGCTGCTTTAAATATTCTTCGAACGATTAAGGATCGTAAAACACGATTTACACCACAAATTTATTGGTATGGCGCGCTTATTCATATCAAACTTGATGAAAACGAGAAAGCTTTAAAAGCGTTAAAATATTTGGATACCCTTGAAACTACCTATAAAACCAATGAACGTAACATATTGAAAAGTAAATTAGAGTAAAAAAATAACTTTCTCATTTTAGCACTACACTGAAATCGTAATTTATAAATACCGATTACAAGCTTGTTTTTACAGGGTGATAATTTATAAATTGTAATTGGCTTTTCTTTTTTGAACACTAATTATCCGCTAGTTTTACTTTGTGTTTAATCAAAAAACTTACTTAAAAAAAATGTTTCTAACCGAGGTTATAGGGTAATTAATGGGAGAAACTAGAGCTTCGATTTATGTTCAACATATTATGCAATATATGATTCCCATCCTTTTTTGGACAATCAACTGGTAAAAGTAACAGATTATTTTTCTGTGCATACATAATATGATAAATACGATTAGTTCGTGAAAGTCGGGAGTTTTCTTCCGACTTTTTTTGTTGCTTTCGCAGGAATGGTAATTTTAGAACAGACTTTCAATCTCAGAAAACATTTTATATACCAAGTGCGTTGGCAAACCTACTACATTTGCGTACGAACCTTCGATACGAGCAACCTTTGTGTAGCCAATCCATTCTTGAATGCCGTATGCACCAGCTTTGTCAAATGGTTTGAAATTGTTGACATAATACCAAATTTCAGCATCCGTCATCGCTTCAAATGTTACTTTCGTTACTTCATGTACTACTTTTTGAGAAGTCGCAGTGGTAAAACAAACCGAAGTAATTACGTCATGAGTTTTTCCGCTCATGGTAGCAATCATATCAAAAGCTTCTTTTGCGTCTTGTGGTTTTGCTAACGAAACGCCTTCATGCCAAACTACAGTATCTGAAGTCACTAGAATGTCGTTGTCTTTTAATTCATTTTTAAAAACTGATGCTTTCAATTTTGCGAGATAATCCGAAATTTCATGATGTTGTAAATGTTTAGGATACACTTCTTCAACAGATTTCAATCGAATTTCAAAATTCAATCCTAAATCTTTAAAAAATTGCTGTCTTCTTGGCGAACCAGAAGCTAAAATGATATGGTATTTTTTAGAAAGTGTATCTAACATAATTT
>NZ_JBGCDL010000132.1:0-7109 GCF_045105435.1 Kordia sp.
CAAACCTTTACATTTAGGACACGTTCGTAATAATTTATTAGGGTATTCTGTTGCAGAAATTATAAAAGCTGCAGGAAAAAAAGTCTATAAAACCCAAATTATAAACGACAGAGGAATTCATATTTGTAAATCGATGTTGGCCTGGAAACTTTTTGGAAACGGAGAAACACCACAATCTACAGGATTAAAAGGAGATAAGTTGGTTGGAAACTATTATGTTGAATTTGAAAAAGTATTCCAAATGGAGTTTTCTGAATGGTTACAGACAACTACTGGAATTGATAAGATAGAAGTGTTTGCAAAGAAGCCCGAAACTCAGAAAATGTTAGAAGAAAAGTTTTCTAAAAAATATGAAAATGGAGAAGACCTTTCTGACGAAATCATAAAAGCTTTTAAAAAATCATTCAAAAATGACTATTTCGCAAACATAAGCGCTATCGGAGCTGACGCAAAAGAAATGTTGCGCAAATGGGAAGCTGGTGATGCAGAAGTGGTAGCACTTTGGGAAAAAATGAATCAGTGGGTTTACGATGGTTTTGCCGTTACATATACAAACTTAGGTGTTGATTTTGATGCCTTGTATTATGAAAGTGATACCTATCTTTTAGGAAAAGACTTTGTAAAAGAAGGTTTAGAAAGTGGCGTTTTTTACACAAAAGAAGATGGTTCTGTTTGGTGCGATTTGAAAGAAGATGGATTGGACGATAAAATTGTATTGCGTGCCGATGGAACTGCAGTATACATGACACAAGATATCGGAACAGCCATTCAGCGAGTAAAAGATTATCCAGATATTGGCGGAATGATTTATACAGTTGGAAACGAGCAAGATCACCACTTTAAGGTGTTGTTTTTAATCTTGAAAAAACTTGGATTCGATTGGTCTAAAAACTTACATCATTTATCGTACGGAATGGTCGATTTACCAAGTGGAAAAATGAAAAGTCGTGAAGGAACGGTCGTTGATGCAGATGATTTAATGGTAGAAATGGCAGCAACAGCCAAAGAAATTTCACAGAAACTAGGAAAGCTAGAAGGCTATACAGACGAAGAAAAAGAAGAGCTTTACAAAGTCATCGGAATGGGTGCGTTAAAGTATTTCATTCTAAAAGTAGATCCTAAAAAACGCATCTTATTTGATCCGAAAGAATCCATTGATTTTGCAGGAAACACAGGTCCGTTTATACAATATACATACGCGCGAATTCAATCAATCTTGCGAAAGGCAGATTTTGACTATTCCGCAGAAATTACAGGAATTGAAATTGATATTCGCGAAAAAGAAATCGTAAAACAATTGCAAGGATATCCTGCTACTGTGCAATTGGCGGCAAACAATCAAAGTCCGGCAGTCATTGCAAATTACACTTATGATTTGGTGAAGTTGTACAATTCATTCTTCCAAAATATTTACATTCTAGGAGAAGAAGACGAAGCAAAAAAAGTATTCAGAGTCCAATTATCTAAAAAAGTAGGAGACACGATCAAAAATGCATTTTCACTATTAGGAATTCAAGTTCCTGAAAGAATGTGATACATTTATATTGAAAAATATATAAAATCGTTTAAACCGACATTTCGACATAGTTGAATGCTAGTTTAAACGATTTTTTTATGCTTAATGATTATTTTTTAAAGTGTCTCATATCGAATGTACGTTAAATCGGACTGTTCCTATTCAAAATAAAATTTAAGTTTATATCTTCGTTATTTGCAGGATGAATTTTCAAAGTTTGTTCATCATTTCATCCTGTGTAAAAAAATAACACGAATTTCAATTATGTATAAAAAAATACGTTTCCTTTTTCTTTTCGTTTTTGTTTCTATTGTGAATGGACAACCGAAAATTGAAAACACGGCTCATTTTACTTTAAAACCTACGTTAACGCCAGATGCAAAAGAGGTTATATTTAGTTATGAAGGCGATTTGTGGAAAGTTTCTTCAAATGGAGGAGAAGCGTACAGAATAACTGCCATGGAAGGAGTTGAAACAAATCCGAGTGTTTCTCCCGATGGAAAATGGTTGGCGTTTTCTAGCAGTCAATACGGAAATAGTGATGTATACATTATGCCACTAAAAGGTGGTAAAATTACACAGCTAACGTTTCATCAAGCAAGCGACATGATATCTTCTTGGAATTGGGACAGTAAAACCATCAATTTCAGATCCAACAGGTATAATTTAATTACAAATTACACCGTAAATATTAATGGTGGAACGCCCAAAAGAACCTTTGGACACTATTTTAACAGAGTCCATAATGTGGTACAACATCCAAAAACAAAAGACATTTACTTTAACGAATCTGGTGAAGCATCCTATGATGCAAGCAGAAAAAGATACAAAGGTGATTACAATCCTGATATAAAATCATACAATCAAAAAACAAAAAAATATGCACAGCATACAACATATAGAGGAAAAGATTTTGGTACAACTATTGACGCAGTTGGAAATATTTATTTTAAATCAGACAGAGGGAATGGTGAATACAATCTATATAAATTAGACAATGGAGTACCAAAGCAGTTAACTAATTTTTCGTCATCAATTATGTGGCCAAAAGTAAGCGCGAATGGTGAAAAAATAGTGTTCCGAAAAGACTATCAATTGTTTGTATATGATGTAGCTAACAAAACCACCAAAAAGCTGAAAGTCAACATCAGTAATAATTCTACGTTAGAAAAAGAACAATCGTATGATGTAAAAGGTGCGATTACTTTTTTTGATATTTCTTCTGATGGAAAAAAGATGGCATTTGTAGCGAGAGGAAAATTATTTGTCTCTGATGTAAAAGGGAAATTTATCAAAGAAATACCAACCAATTCGTTGGAAGCTATCAAAGAAGTAAAGTGGTTAAAAGACAACAATTCGTTACTATTTTCACAATCAGATAAAGGATATTACAATTGGTTTGTAACAAGCGTAACAGGTAAATTTAAAACGAAACAACTCACTAAGAAAAAGCAGAATAACAGACAAATTACGTTTAATGCAGACAAAACAAAAGGAGTGTATTTACGCGGTGGAAACGAAATTTATCTCATCGATTTAAAAACTTTTAAAAGCGAATTGATCGTCACAGATGAATTGTGGGGATTTTACAATTCAGATCCGCATTTTTCTCCTGACGGACAATACATTTCATACACTGCGTTTAGAGATTTTGAAGCAGATATTTTTGTGTATAACATCGCTTCAAAGAAAATAATCAATCTTACCAAAACGAAAGTTTCTGAACGTGAACCAATATGGTCTGCAGATGGAAAATACATATATCTATCTTCTGAACGAACAGCACCAAACTTTCCAAGAGGCGGAAGTGGAAGTGCTAAAGTGTATCAAATGGCTTTAGATAAATATGAAAAACCGTTTAAAATTGATAAAATAAACGCACTTTTAGAAGAAGAAAAAAAGGAAGAAAAAGACAAAAAGAACAAAAAGAATAAAAAAACGACCAAAGAAAAGAAAAAAGTGACGGTTGCTATCAACGAAAAAGGATTGATGAATCGATTGACATTGATAAGTCCAACATTTGGGAATCAACGAAATATTGCGATTGTACATGAAGGCGACAAAACACATGTGTTGTATGTATCAAATCACGATCAAGGAAAAAGTAAGTTGTGGAAAACTACACTAACACCTTTTGAAGACAATAAAACGGTAAAGTTACATGATAAAACACTGTATAGTTACCAATTTATTACGGCTGGAAAAAAACACTATATCTTATCTAGTGGAAACATTCATACAGTAGATTTAAAAGCGAATAAAATAAAGCCAATAACAATGGAGTATCGCTTTCATAAAACGTTGTCAAATGAATTTGATCAGATGTATTATGAAGCTTGGGCAGGAATGGAAGAAAGCTATTATGACGAAAATTTTCATGGTGAAAACTGGCAACAACTAAGAGATGAATATGCAACTTATTTGCCATACATTTCAAGCAGAGCAAATTTGAGATTGATTTTTAACGACATGTTGGGAGAGCTAAATACATCGCATTCTGGCTTTAACTCGTATGGGAAAGAAGAGCAAACATATCATGGAACACGTTCATCAGAAACAGGAATTATTTTCAATACAGAAAAACCGTTTGTTATAGAAAGAATTGTTTCAGAAGGACCAACAGACATCAAAAATAAAGATCTTAAAAAAGGAGATAAATTGGTTGCTGTCAGTGGCAAACGCGTGGATGAAAAATCGAACAGGGAACAGTATTTTTCCAATCCAAAATTTAATGAGGAACTTCGATTGACATTTACTCGAAACAACAAAGAATTTCACGTAAATGTACATGCAATCTCCTTTTGGAGACTTAAAGACTTATTAATAAAAGAATGGCAAAATAGAAATCAAGCACATGTAGATACAAAGTCTAACAATAAGATTGCGTATGTGAGTATGTTAGATATGGGGAACCAAGAGTTGACCAAATTCTATCAGGATTTAATGAGTGAAGAAGCGTATAAAGAAGGTTTAATTTTAGATTTACGCTGGAATATAGGCGGAAATGTACACGATGCAGTATTGAATTTCTTGCGTCAAAAACAATACCTAAATTGGAAATACCGAGAAGGAAAATTAACGAGTCAATCTAACTTTAATTACGGCGACAAACCAATTGTGTTGCTCATAAATGAACAATCTTTATCGGATGCAGAAATGACGGCTGCAGGCTTTAAAGAACTAAAAATGGGCACAATTGTGGGAACAGAAACCTATCGTTGGATCATTTTTACAACAAGCAGAAGATTAGTAGATGGATCTACCTACCGATTGCCAACTTGGGGATGTTATACCTTAGATGGAAAAGATTTAGAAATGACTGGAGTAGCGCCAGATGTATATATTGGTGAAAACTTTAAAGAGCGCTTAGAAAATAAAACGCCACAATTGGACAAAGCGATTGAAATTATACTAAAAGAATTAGAAAAGAAGTAAAATTAAAAAGGGCGTTTTTTTTAATAAATCATTTAATTTTTGATCAATCGAGTTCGCGCCTTTTCTTGGTTTGAAATTGATTTGTAGTAGTTAAGAATGTCAAATTTTGAATCTACAACCATGCCTCCCATAGTAGATGTATACCAAATATCGGTAATTCCACTTTTATTATATTTAATCCAAATATGATAACTAGATATGCCAAGATTATAGGTGTTATAACTCATAACCAAATACTCTTTGTTTTTAGCAAGTAATTTAAGATGGCGAGATGGCTTGTCGTCTTCACCACTACAATCACTCTGATACTTTTCATCAGGATTTGCAATGTCAAAACCGCCCGAAGCACACTTTAGTTGCTTTAAAACGTGTGTAGGAATATCATTTTTGTCATTTGAAATCACTAATTTTTGTTCGGGTAATTCTTTAACAAACCACGCTAACTTTTTATTTGATTCTTCTTCAGAATGATCATTCTTAAAACCACAATCTTGCGCATAAGAGGTCAAAGTAATTATAGAAACTATAAATAATAAGATGTTCTTTTTCATATTCGGTATAATTATTAGCATAAAATCGTAATTTATAAAAGTCTTTAATACTACCAATGCGGTTCAATAAAAGCAAGCTCTATCAACTACTTGTTACTGTAAACGTTTTTTTTGATAAAATGTTGAGTTTCACTATCAATATAAAAACTTTAATTTATAATCACTAAAGAAACCACGGCAATTAATTTTAGTATATTTAGAAAATAAACCGATAAATACCATGAATAAATACATACTCTGTTTTCTTATTTGCGTTGGCTTTGGCGCAAATGGGTTTAGTCAAAATGATACACAAACTTCTCTTAAGCCAGTACAAGATGTTTATTTTATGAAAGCATCGGATGGATATCACTACATAAATAACAATCTCAATTATACCATGAAATTTCTTGGGGAAAATGTAGAGTATATGGATAATGGTGGATTTAAAATACAAGATCATCTCATTACATTGATCGAAACTGATTATGATACTTCAATCTATAACAATACAAAAGGTTTAGCAGCACAAAAACAAGTGTTGCAAGCGTATAAAGATTCGCAACTTGCCTATTTTGAAGAAGTTAGTGAGGAAAAAATAAATGTCGAAGAAGAATTTTTCAATAATAAAGATGGCAAACTATTTTATCTGTTTTCGGTTGCTATTCCACTCAGTAAAGTGAATGTCGAAGAAGACTATTTGCGTAAAATAAGTATTTTATGTTTTGTGGTGAACGATAAATTATCAACCATAAGTTTTCCGTTGTTTAAATCGGAAGATGAAGCCGAAAAAGCAGCGTATATAAAGGCGCTGACAGCATCTGTAGCAATATTCCCATCAAAAATAGATGTTGATTTTTTAAGAAAACGTGTCCTCAATAAAACGGATGAAGATGTCGTAGTTAATTACGATGATGAACACTTTCAATTTTCCGTTCCAGACTATTTGAATGTTGTGCAAATGAACGGACCAACAGTATGGTCTGCAAGTTTTCCTGATGTAAACAACATTAAAAATGCGGTTGTCGTACGAATGGCAAAAAAGGGAGAAGCATACACATCCTTTAAAGAATTCAATCAAGACGTATTTCCACAAGGAAAAATAGGAGATGAAGATGACAGAATGAAACTGCTCTTAAAAGAAGAACTCGAAAACATAGGAGAAATTAACGGAAAAAGCATGCGATTTAATTACATGCCAAAAGGAACGATGCGCTTATATCATGCGAAACAAGTTACTTTTGAAACGAAAACACATTATGTTTTGGTAATGTTCAATGCAACTCCTTCAACCTACCAAGGCAATGTAAAACGATTTGATACGTTCTTGGAGACTTTTAAAATTGAAAAAAAGTAGTTTATTTAGTATGATACGTCTTTGCTAATCTAAAGGAGAATTTTAGAAAAATTCGTGGCAATCTGTTTGTTTTAAAACTAAAATTGTGGAATGCTATACACAGATTACTTCGTCATGCTTCCTCGTAATGACGCTTCTAATACTACTGAATAATCAAAATTATATGATACGTCTTTGCGAGAATTTTAGAAAAATTCGTGGCAATCTGTTTGTTTTAAAACTAAAATTGTGGAATGCTATACACAGATTACTTCGTCATGCTTCTTCGTAA
>NZ_JBGCDL010000133.1:0-24600 GCF_045105435.1 Kordia sp.
ATGAAAAAAATAGTATTCCTATTGCTGTTACTACCAGTAGTAGCCATTAGTCAAAAAATTAAGATTAAGAAAAATAAGGTGCTTTTTGATAAGAAAGAAGTTGCAATTATTGAAAAAGGAGACGAACGTAATAAACATACCTTTAAGTATTTGTCAGGCGAAAAAGCTTTTGATGCCCATTACAAAGCTATTTCTATTTCTGCTATTCAAGATCATCAGTATTTGGAAATGACTTCTGCTGACGGACAGAAAACAGAGATTCCATATGAAATTTTAAAGACTTCGTTTAATTCTAAAAAAATCATTATTCGCTTGTTGAGTGAGAAATATGGTTTGATTGATGCAAACGGAATTAATAAAGATAAGGTTGCTGCTTTTTTTGCGGAAGAACGCGAATCTATTAGTGAAAAGTATTTACAAGCGGCTGCCAAAGCAAAGTTAGAAGCCGATGAACGCACTAAAACTGTTGGACGTTATAAACCGTATGTTCGCCCAGATGGAACAATTACTTTTGGCGGTTCGCAAGGAACACGTGTTGTTGGAAAGGTATTTTACTCGGCAAGTGAACGTGCGTATGTGATTACTGATTTGGATAGAATTAGAGTGGCGACAGCTACAGAATCGCGGAAAACAGGTTCTACTGCCGCAGTTGCAGAATCGTATACAGGTGAAACGTATCAGTTTGATGAAGGTTCAAAAACCATGTTTACCAATCGATTTTCAAGAACTTTTGGGCAAATTTTTGTGGAAGAATCTGTTGGTCGTGGCTATACATTAGGACGTCAAGCAAAAAATAAAAAACGTGAATTACGCAACGACAAGATAAAAGTAGCAAGAGAAAACAGCGTTAATTTATACGGAGTTCCTGGAAGTATTACCGATAAGAAAGGAAAAAAATATACAGGAACCGTATATGTTATTTTTGAAAAATTACAGATTGATCCGGGACAACAAGTTACTGGTTTGCATGATATGAATTCTGTTGATAATTACGGAAAGTATATTAGCATTCGTTATCAAAACGATAAAGGACGTACACGTGTGAAGAAGTTTTCTGCGAAAGATGGAATTTCATTTACAGCAACAGATGAAGGTGTTGAAAAAATGTTTTACGGAATGAAAACAAAAGGAAACGCTTTGAAAAAGATGGCGAATGCGTCTAATTTCGGATTTAATAATTCTTATTTTTATGAGAAGATTTATGAAGAGAATGGAAATATGTTGTTGATAAAACCCGGCGAAGAAGGAACTTACGTGATTAAAGTGAAAGATGAGAAAGTTGGTTTTATGATTGATGATCGCAAGAACGAAAAAATTTCTAAAGCAATGGCTAAGTATTTAAAGAAATGTAAGCAAGTAGCGAGCGACTTAAAAGCTGGTGAGTTTGATGTGAAAAATGAAGAAAACCTGCAACAAATTATTCAAGAATATAATGATTGCGAAAAATAATTTTTACTTGAAAGATTGATGTAAAAAAGCCTGAGAATGTAGTATTCTCAGGCTTTTTTTCGTTATTCCGAACGTATTGGAATCTCATCTTTTTGTGTGAAACTGAATCAAGTTCAGCTTGATGTTACTTACACATTTTGACTTCGCTCCATATATTTTTATGAAATCGTTACACTGAACAGAATCGAAACATTATTTTTTTGGTAAAAATACCTCAGCCATCATACAGCGAGCGCTTCCGCCGCCACAAGCTTCAATGGTATCTAAGGAACTTGATACAATTTTACAATGTTTTTCAATGGCTTTTAGTTGACTTTCCGTTAGCGATTGGTGTGCTGCTTTGCTCATAATCAAAAAACGTTCGTCATTTGCACCTTTTACTTGCAACATGTTTCCTGCAAATTTATTGACTTGCTTTTCAGTGATGACAATGAGTTCTTTTCCATCTTCTTTGAGATGTTTTTTTACGTTTTCACGCTCTTTTTTATCATCAATACATTCCAAACAAATTACCGCAAAATTCTCCGCCAAACACATCATTACATTGGTATGATAGATTGCTTTTCGTAGGCCATTTACAGTTTGATTTGCATTAAAAACGACTGGCGAATATTCAAAATCTTCACAGAATTCAATGAAAAGATCTTCGTCTGCTCTTGGCGATAATGCACAATAAGCTTTTCTGTTTGCGCGGTCTAATAATAAACTTCCTGTTCCTTCTAAGAAAACACCTTCTTCTTCCGCATCAGTGTAGTCTACAATGTTTTCAATATGAAATCCTAGTTTTTCAAGCTCAACAAATACGTCTTCTCTACGTTCATGACGACGGTTTTCGGCGAACATTGGATAAACTCCTATGTTTCCGTTTTCGTGAAATGAAATCCAATTGTTAGGAAAAATAGAATCTGGTGTATCTGGTTCTTTTGTATCTTGAATTACTACCACATGTACACCAATAGCTCTCAATTTTTCTACATACGTATCAAACTCTGCTTCCGCTTTGGCTTGTACCGTTTCTGGCAATAAATTTTCTATTACTTTTTGATAGTAGTTGTTTACGGCGGTTTGCTCGTTCATTCGAAACGCAACCGGACGTACCATGAGGATCGTATTGGTAATTTGCTGCATTATAGCTAACTTTTATGTTATTTTTTTAAAGTTCTAAAATTACATAAAAACTAAAATAATGCTAGTTTTATTTCACTTTTTTCAATAAAAAGTTATCATCATTAATAACCTTTCAAATAAAACGATAATTCAACATAAATATATCATAAAATTCTTTCAATTTTTACAGCATGTTTTTGAATTCATTTTTCAAAATATTGAAATTCAGATTTTAAGTTGAGTTCAAAATGTTTTTTTTATAGTGTAAATACACTACGTACAAATACCTTTTTTTTTTTAGAATTTCTATTTTTATAATATTTAAAGTTTATTTGTAAAACAATTTTCCTACGAATAAACTAACCACCAAATAATCAAACTAATGAAAAGCACAGTTACATTACTCTCACTCGTTTTTTTCTCTTTACTTATTAAAGCTCAAGTAGGTATAAACACAACAGACCCTAAAGGAACACTAGATGTCACATCTGTAAATAATACCGGCTTAGTAATTCCTCGTGTAGCTAATGTGGAATCTGTTACAGATGGTAATGGCAATCCTCCTGTAGATGGAACTACCGTTTTTGATTTATCTAGAAACAGTACGTGCTTTTATCAAAATTCTAGATGGGTATGTATTGAAGAAGATAGTAGCGGGCAATTTGTATTAAATGAAATTATTAATATTAGTTATGATAGCTCAAGCAATATCGATTATATAAAAGCATCAAATACAGCAACGAGTGATTATCTTGGATGGATAGTTTCCCTTTCTGATGATGGCAATACAATGGCAGTTGCTTCGCGTCAAAGATCAAGTAATGCAGGAGCTGCTTATGTTTTTATAAGAACAGGAACAACGTGGTCACAACAAGCATTTATAACAGCATCCAACGCAAATAACACTGACTTTTTTAGCAATGGTTTAAGTTTATCTGGAGATGGAAATACACTTGCTGTTGGCGCATTTGGAGAAGATAGTAATGCTACTGGAATTAACGGAAATGAAGCTGATAATTCCGCATCAAGCAGTGGAGCTGTCTATGTTTTTATAAGAACAGGAACAACGTGGTCACAAGAGTCGTACATTAAAGCATCAAATGCTGAAGGTGATGATGATTTTGGATGGTCAGTTGCGCTTTCTTATAATGGTAATACATTAGCGGTTGGTGCTAGATCTGAAGCTAGTAGTGCTACTGGTGTTAATGGAGATGAAACAAATAATTCCGCTAGTAATAGTGGAGCTTCTTATATATTTACAAGAGTTGGTACTACTTGGTCACAAGAAGCGTATTTAAAAGCTTCTAACACAAACGGTGGTGGCTTTTTTGGCCATGCTGTAGCATTATCAGATGACGGAAATACATTAGCTGTTGGTGCTAATTTTGAAAGTACCACTATATTACAAAGTGGTGCAGTTTATGTTTTTACACGCTCAGGAATAACGTGGTCACAAGAAGCTTTTTTAAAAGCCTCTAATCCAGGAAATGGGTACACCTTTGGAGATTCCATTAGTTTTTCTAGCGATGGTAATATAATGGCAGTAGGAGCAATGAGAGAAGGAAGTGCTACAAGTGGGATTGATGGAGATCAAACAGATACTTCAGCTTATGGAACTGGAGCAGTTTATTTATTATCTAGGTCAGGAACAACCTGGACACAAACTGTTTATTTTAAAGCTTCTAATCCTGGAGGTTTTTATAATTTTGGATATGCTGTAAGTTTATCAAATAACGGCAATGCTTTATTGGTTGGATGCAATAGAGAAGATAGTAATGCTACTGGGATTAATGGAGATCAAAATAATACTTCTGCCTCCAATTCGGGTGCTGCATATATTTTTATTAATGAAGGTGGTGTTTGGACCCAAAATGCTTATATAAAAGCGTCCAATACAAATGGATCTGATCGGTTTGGAACTGGAATATCAATTTCTGGAACTGGTGAACTATTAGCCATTGGTGCCTATGCTGAACGAAGCAACGCTACAGGAATTAATGGAGATCAAACTAATAATTCATTGGTAAATGCAGGTGCTGTTTATGTGTATTCATCTAATTAACGTGAGTTCGATATAAATTTGTCTTTATGTAATTGATTTTTAGCATTGTAGCGTAAATGTCAAATCGAGCACTATTGAGATTAAAATATATTTTAATTGAAAATACCTAGCGAAGCTATCGAGATTCAATCAGAACTTTAGTTTTTCAGTGTTCTCGACTGCGCTCGAACTGACAAACAGATAATTTTAAGTGCGTTACATGCAATACTTATGATTTTCATGTCGAACTCACGTTAATTAAGAACTTTATTTATATAAAAACTAAACTAGTAGAATTTCTACAACTGATAGGTAAAACCTGCATGATATGCAAACCCTTGAAATACATTTCTTCCAGCGATCACATACGATGGCGCAATGTATATTCCTGATTTCTTTGATAGTGGAAAATGATAGGTTCCGCCAATTTTGTGATAGGTTACACCGAATTCTCTGAAGTTTTGTGGTCTTGGTGTACCGCGATAGTCTATTCCGCCAAACGCATATTGAAAGTCATACCAAAAATCGAAGTAACTTTTTGTACTGGCTTTTCCGAATTTGAATGTGAATGGAAAACTGTTTGGGACTTCTTCAAATTTAAATGAGAAACCACTTTGCACATTGGCAAACCATCCAGATTTTTTTTGGTAATGCAGCAATGCGCGCGTTTCTAGTATTTTGGCTTGCTGTCCTAAATCATTTAATCCGCCAATGCGATAATCACTTACGTTGGAAGAAAAACCTGTTGCGAAAGATACTTCTAGTTTTCCTGCTTTTCGTTGTAATTGTATTGCGCGGTATTTGATAATAATTTGCGCGTCTTGCAATCCGTTTTGTTCGCCACTTGATAAGTATGGTAAGGAAGCTTGCACGTTTAAACGATCGTTGATTCCGTAAATTCCGAAGATAGAAATACTGTATAAGTTACGACTGAGATCGCTTTTTTCGCTGCCGATGAAATAGTTTTTAGAGTCTTCAAATCCTGCGCCAAGTACGAGTGTTGCTTTTCCTTTTTGATTGTAGAATCCGCTGATGACACCTTGCGCCATTCCACTGTAAGAATAACAAAAGATACTAACGAAAATGCAAAACTGCATAAAATGTTTGCTCATAGACCATTTTTTTGAATGTAAGTCTACAGATAAAAGAAACCTTACTTCGTTCTAATTAACGGCATGGTACTGCAACGCAATAATCCTTCTTGCTTTGCAATTTCTGCGTACGGTACTTTTTCAACTGTAAAACCATTAGCTTCTAACCACGTGTTTAAGCGTGTAAAGTTTTGTTCTGAAATAACTACTTCTGGCGAAATGGAAAACACATTACTATTCATGTTGTACATTTCGTCTTTTGTAATTTCAAAAATATTTTCCTTCCCAAAGAAATCTACCAACCATTCGTATTCTTCTTCAACCAAGAATCCGTTTTTGTGTAAGATGGCTTTGTCCGTTCCTACAGGCTGAAAACAACAATCTAAGTGGAGTGCGTTTTCTTTGGCTTCTGTGTTTGATTTGCGAAGTTCAAATGATTTTACTGTTTTTTCTGGAAATATTTCTTGTAGTGCAATGATTGCATCTGTATTGGTACGTGCGGTAATGTAGTCTGGATAATCTGCTCCAGAGTAGGTTCCCACAAAAATATAATCGCCCCAAGGCATTACATCGCCACCTTCTACATGCACTTCTTCTGGCAGCGTGATTATATTTTCTGGATTTATTTGATCAATTACATGTTGAATAGCCTCTATTTCTCGATCGCGATCAGGTAATATATTTGATTTGATGAATTTGTCTTCAATGACAAAAGCAATATCTCTTGCAAAGATTTGATTGTAATCTTGAATGACTTTTGGACGAAATACTTTGACATTATACTTTTCAAAGACAGCCGCTACAGCTTCCATTTCGGGAATCATATCTTTTTCTAAAGGATAGGTTCCTGCCAGCACGTGCTGTTTTGATTTTGGATCGTAACAGTCTTCTGCTTCTGGTGTAGATCCGCAACTTTCGGCAGTTCCTAGTACAACAGCTTTTAGTGAAGAAGTTTCATCGTTTACGTATAGTTCTAACATGTAATTCGGGTATGTAAAGTAAAAAAGCTTCACAGGTTATGATTCCTATGAAGCTTAGTGATGTTTTGTTGTATGTTATCGTTCAGAGATTGTTTTGAACTCTCTGAGATTTTCTCCAATGTATATTTGACGCGGACGACCAATTGGTTCTTTGCGCAAGCGCATTTCTCTCCATTGTGCAATCCATCCTGGCAAACGGCCTAAGGCAAACATTACGGTAAACATTTCCGTTGGAATTCCCATGGCTCTGTATATGATTCCAGAGTAAAAGTCTACGTTTGGATATAATTTTCTATCTACAAAATACTGATCTTTTAAGGCTTCTTGCTCTAATCCTTTAGCAATGTCTAAGATTGGATCTTCCACTCCTAAGTCTGCTAAAACCTCATCGGCAGCAACTTTGATAATCGTTGCTCTTGGGTCAAAGTTTTTATATACTCTGTGTCCAAATCCCATTAAACGGAAAGGATCACTTTTGTCTTTCGCTTTTGCCATGTATTTTTTAGTGTCTCCACCATCTTGACGAATGGCTTCTAACATTTCTAATACGGCTTGGTTTGCACCTCCGTGTAATGGTCCCCAAAGTGCAGAGATTCCTGCTGCAAGTGAAGCAAATAATCCAGCGTGAGACGAACCTACAATTCGTACAGTTGATGTAGAACAGTTTTGTTCGTGATCGGCGTGTAAGATTAGTAATTTATCTAATGCATTTACAACAATTGGATTTAGCTTATACTTTTCATTTGGCTGCTTAAACATCATTTGTAATACGTTTTCAACATATCCTAATGATGCATCGCCATAGTCTAACGGTAATCCTTGTTTTTTACGCATTGCCCAAGCAACTAATACAGGGAATTTCCCTAATATTTTTACTATAGCATGATACATTTCTTCTTCTGAATCTACATTTACAGATGATGGGTTGAACGCTGTTAATGCATTTGTCAATGATGCTACTACACCCATTGGATGAGCAGATTTTGGAAACGCATCTACTATTTTTTTGATATCATCATCAACAATAGATTGTGCTTTGATATCTTTGTGAAACTTTGCCAGTTGCGCTGCAGATGGTAATTCTCCAAAAATTAATAGATAAGCAACTTCTAGGAAGTCTGCTTTTTCAGCTAAGTCTTCAATAGAGTATCCTCTGTAGCGTAGCACACCTTTTTCTCCATTTAAAAAAGTGATACCACTTTGGCAAGAGCCTGTATTTTTGTATCCTGGATCAATGGTAATAACGCCTCCTGTGGAGCCTCTTAATTTTTTAATATCAATAGCGATTTCATTTTCAGTACCTTCAATTACTGGAAACTCATGTTTCTCACCATTAATCTCTAACGTAGCTATGTTATCTGACATATTTTCTATAAGAATTTTTTTTTATTTTTATCTGGATGCTAAATTACGAAATATGTCGCGATTTATGAAAATACTTTACAAAGGATTTAACAATTAAGATATCATTAAAACTTATGGTCAGAATAAATGATATTAATGCATAAAAAAGCGATTCCTGTTTTATCAATAATCGCTTTTTTATATCGTTTATTTTTTGGTTTTTTAGCGAATATTTATTTCTCTTGAGATAACATCATCATCTAGATAAATTTTTAAAATATAAATGCCCTCACTTAAAAAACCTGTTTCTATTTCAATTCCGTTTTCTGCAAATACACCATTTTGTTTGAAGTTTATTTTTCGCCCATTGATATCAAAAAGTTGTGCTTTTTTAAAAACACTGTTTGCTTGCCAGCTAACTTTAAAGATACCTTCATTCGGATTTGGATACACAACAAGTCTTTGCAAATCATTCAATGTATTTTCGGGAACGTTTAGTAGTAAATCTGGATTGAATATTGAGTTTAGATATCCATAAAATAACATACTTTGAATGGTATTTTGATGAATTGTAAATTCTGACTGCAAGAAATAGACACGTGCATCTAAGTTCATTTCCATGTATGGCCAATCATCAATTGGTGGCGACATGATAAAATCTTCTTTTTTGTCTAAGTGATGTGTGTATAATGGAATTCCTGGAATTGCATTTCCGGCATTGCTTATAGCAGCATCGTGCAATACTTCTCTAGCATAGCGTTCTGCACCAAAAAGATCGGCTCGTGTAATGTATACTTTGTTTTCTGGATTTCCGCCAAGCATCATATCATTGCTAGATAACATTTGATTGAGCAATTGTTGATTTTGTGTGTGATAATACGACATGATTTGCGGCATTAGTTGCGGTGTTGAACCTGTAGTGCCCAATATTGGCGGTTGGTATTGTGATTTTATGAACCGAATTGGCTTTAAGCTAATATCATTTGTTCCCCAAACATCACTCCAATAATTGATGGCTTGTATTTGTATGCTTTGCAAATTGATTGCTACAGCATCAAAGTTTGCCCATTTGTCCTGCGGAATAACACTAAATATCCAGTTTGCCAAAGATTCATCGTGTATTTGATATTCGTACAAAAATGTTGTTGGCGTAGTCACTACCGTATTGTTTATGTAGTAATCTAGGTATTCTTGTTCGCCTGTCAAACTGTATAAAGCTGCGGTAGCATTTAATTTTAAATCTTTTACTTTTCCTGCATAACTTATTCCACTAAACAGTTGTTCTAAGTCAGCAGCTGTAGCATTTGTATTTGCCCAGTTGTAAGCTGCAATGGCTTCGTTTCTGTATAATTGTGCCTGATTGTTTGCATCGCCAGCAACACTTAACGCTTGCGAAAATAATGCTGCTGCAGTTGCATACACATACGAAGCCGCAGGATCTTCTTTATATACATACCACATTTGCTCAGAAGACGAATTGCCAGAACCATCATTGTATGCAGGTCCGTAATATCCGTTGGTTTCTTTTCCGCCACAAATTCCGCCTGTTGGTCCTTTGGTACGTTTAAAAAAGTCGAGCGTCCATTGTACTTCATCTAAAATGTCTGGAACTCCGTTGCTGTTTTCAGGAATGTTTAAATCGCCATCTAAGAAACCATTTGGTGCCAGTTGGTATATAAATCCTGCGTAAATTGGTAGGTTTAAGTGCTGAATGTACACATCAAAATCGTCTGCATCAAAATGTCCACCACTTCCCCACGGCATCATATCGGGTGACGACATCCATGCAGGTGCATTTGTAGGATTGATGAACGAAGTTGCTTGTGCTGGCAATTGTACAAAACTTTGTTCGTCACCATTTACAACATCCATTCGTCTAAAGTCTGAATAGGTTATTTGAAAACCATCTACACCTGGCACATGATCTACAGGTTTTGTAAAAGGCGCATATTCACTTCCGCGATCAAATCCGCTTCTTTGGTACAATAAACTGTTTGAAATGGTTTTATAGATATCGTCATACACTCTGTCTGATATTTTGAACGGAAACGAACTTCCAATACCTTCTATTACAATTTTGTATTCTTCTGAATCACTTACAGGAATGCTGTTTCCGACTTCCGAAAAGTCAAATTCCCATATTGGCGAGTTGTACCAATATTTAGTGGCAAAATTTTCTGAGTAATCTGCTAATGTGTTTGGAGCGCGAAATTGCAATCCATTATTTCCTGATCCTGTGTATATGATTTGATTGTCGGAAGCGCGCACTACGTGACAAGTTGCGCCAATGAAGTTTGTAAAGTCTTCATGATTGCTGTTGGCAAAATTGTTTTTTCCAAGCCATTGTGATATGTAAGCAAATTTTTCCGTTGCACTTGAAATCATTCCAACTTGATTGACATGAATACTTTCTGAAAAGTTATTGAACGCATCAAACGTTAAGTTGAACGTACTTTCTTGCGTGTTTATGTTTGCGACATTTATGGTGTATGTTTTGCCGTTTTCCATTGGGTTTGGCAATCGGACATATACATAATAGTCTTGCAATGCTACTTGTTCTTTTGCTTTAAAAAATGTTGCACTTGCTTGTTGTGCGGTTGCATAAAACGCATCATCTGTACTTGAAATGGTAAAGTTTCCAGGTATGAGAGCTTGTGCTTCGTCTATTTGACCATAGTACGTAGCATTTGGTGCACTATAGAAATAGAATTCATCAAAGTTTGTAAAGTCTTTTTCACCTTCATCAAAACGCAACAGTATGGTATTGTTGCTTACAGGTGTTATGGATGTTAGTTGTTGCGCGTAGGTATGAAGTCCAAATACACAGCAAAATAATAGGTAAAGTTTTTTCATAGCAACTAGGTTTAATAGTTACCTTAAAGATACGAAATGCTGATTTTCATTTTTGATGCATTGGCAATTCTTTAACTATAAATCTGATTATCAAATCCATAACTATTTCTTATGACCTAGATTGAATTTATATTTTTAACCGATAGAATCTGGCGCTACAGGTTGTGGGAGGAAGAGTTCGATCAAGAATACGAGACTGTCTTTTGCTATGATTGTAATGGAGATAATGATGGTTGCGAGTAAAATCGCGACAGCTAAATTATTTTTACGCAACTCGCCCACTTCGTCCACATGTTTTGTCAATGATTTTGTAAGCATGAAGGCACTAAAGTGAATGACTCCTGCTAATAAGAATCCAACAAATAAAGAGATGGAAGAGTATTTTAGTACTTCGATATATAAACTTTCTTTCGCATGAATTTTTAGCATTCCTATCGAATTGATTATTGATGGAATGATTCCGCTTAGCAGATATCCTGTACTGAAAATGATTCCTGAAAAGAAGATACTTAACGCCAAATTGGAATCGTTTAGGTTTTCTTCTTTTAGTTTGAAAATTCTGATTAATACTTTATACGAAATAAAGAATATAACGATGGCTAATACAATGGAAAGTATTAGTTGACTTAATGCGAGATAAAATATATCTGTGTTCATGCGTTTGTTTTTTTAGTTGACTAAAACAAAATCCCAATAACGAGTGTTTGACACTTTTTGCGGCAAATATCCGATTGGGCATCCTTTTGCTGTGGTTTCTACGAAATAGTATTTTCTTCTGTTGTATGTTTTGTATTTTCCTTGTGCTGGCAAACTGATTCCGAGTACCGAATGTCTGTATTCGTTACTGTTTAGAATGGCAACTTTGTAATTGAATTTTTTTAAGAGTACGAATAGTAATACGGTGCGCGAATCGCAATCGCCTTGTAAGTTGGCACTGAATTCAGCAGGCGCAAAAATTCCAAGTCGCACATTTCCCACACATGGAAATTCTTCACTTCCATCACATGGCGTTGATTTTATGTAATTGTACTCAATGTCTTGAATGCTGGTAATGATGAGTTCGGCAAATTTTCTACGGCTTAGTTTTTTGTCTTTCTGAATTTTATCAAAGGAAGCGTATAATTGGTCTAGCAATGGACGATCGTGATCTGCCATGTGCTTGTAGAAATTTCCCCAAGAAAAGTTTCGTGTGTATCTGAAATTGCGGCGATTCTTTTTTGATAGTTTGACACTGTTTTCCGCTATTTTGAAATCCATTTGATGCCAGTTTCTATCAAAGTCTTTCCAGTTTTGTTTGTTTACAATGTACCGAATTTGATTGCCGTTTTCAGTTTTGGTGACAATTTCGGTTTTGTTATTGTCCTTTTTGGGTTCTATCTGAATTTTATATTTGGCGTTTTTTATTAAGATCGTCATGATGATAGAGAACACGACAAATACTGAGATAGTTCGTAAAAAATCTGATAAAACACCTTTAAATACTTCTTTGTTGGATGCTGATTTTCGTTTTACTTTTTTCCAGATATAGCGTAATACAAAGAAACAACTTGCTGTCAAAATCAAAAGTGAGACTCCTTGTATTTGTACCTCATACGTTAAGAAGATAAGTACAATGACTAAGAAAATAGTAGCCAAAACCGCCATAAAACCCGAGAAGAGTCGTTGAAAGCCTACGAAGCAGCCATTTGGTTTTTGGTGTTTGGTCATGTGCTAAAGATAGTATTTTTTTTGGTTTTGGTTATTGGTTTGCCTGTTTGTGGATTTGTTTATCTGTTAATTCGTTAATTCGTCAGTTTGTTGATTTGTGGATTTATTGGTTTGTATGTTTGTATGTTTGTGGATTGACTTGTTGTGTTGGTTTACATCGCTAATTACGGCAAAACCGTAATTAAGTGATTCTGTTTTTTTATAACTTTCTATAAATCAACACTTTTAAATCATAAAAAAAGAATTTGAAGAGTTTAGCACTCCGAGAACAATCGGTAAGTAATTTAAATAAAACGTTTGGCAGGAATGCTTCTGTAGATGTTTCAGACATTATTAATACGATTATTGACTTAACAGAAAAGTATACTAGAGTGTTTTTGTATTGTCCGCATGTAAGTTGTTGCTGTCCAGATCTGACAATACCACCATTAACTGAAGGTAAATTAACGTGTGTAACTTGTGCATAATACTATTTTAAATGCAAATTGGTATAACATCAAAAAACAACAAACCGCTTACGTATTTGTTTGCGGTTTTATTTTTTTACATATTTGGAAATATGAATCATGCCAGAAGCGTTTAAGCTTCTTTTTTATAAGTGTATCTCTGTATTATTTTAGTTTTTGCTGCATACTCTAATTAGTTATAAGTTGTAATCCATTTTTGCGGATACTTTTTGGTATGAAAATTTGAGAAGTAGTTTCTTTATCTTTTTTGCTTGTACTTTTTCTATACACAGATCTGATTTGTTGCAAAAATCTAAGTTTTTGTACTGTCGTCAGGCTTGATAAGGTAAAATATAATATATGTTCCCCTTCTTTTCCCGTGATTCTTTTATAAATTTCTCCTAATTTCACTTTATGACTTACTTCAAAAGAACTTATAAATTCATCTAATTTTTCTTTTACTTCCCATTTCGGATCTCTTGGGCAACAACTAGAGCTATACGTTTCTGTATGATAGTATACAATTGCATTAGTAATATTCGACTGCGTTGTAATTGGTTTAAAAATAAGTTTTGGTTGCTTTCCTGATATTCGAATGCTATCAGTTTTTACCGTATTTCCACTAATTTTCCGCTGATATAGAATGTTTGTCGTTGCTGGTTCAATACAACCATCAAATTCATCCGCTTCTTTGGCTATTTCATCATAATATTTCCAATCTGGAGTAATGATCATTATGGTTTTTTGTTTGAATATGTTATTCGCAAAAAAGTCTTTTGAATATTTTGTATTGTTAAAGATGATCGGATTCTTTTTAGTTTGAGAATCTATCACTACATCAATCAAGATATCATTGTTATGTTGCACGATATCTTTTTCATCAATCCGTACCACATTTTTGATAATTGTATCGTTAATGTTTTGCGCTACTGTGTAGTTAGCGGTAAGCATCATGAACAACAGCATTCCGATTTTTTTCATTGTATATATAATATCAATTCTACTACAAAATACAAATAGTGAGTAGTAT
Organism: Kordia sp.; assembly: GCF_045105435.1. Taxonomy (GTDB): domain Bacteria; phylum Bacteroidota; class Bacteroidia; order Flavobacteriales; family Flavobacteriaceae; genus Kordia. The sequence continues at coordinate 14,049 of NZ_JBGCDL010000133.1, forward strand.
TATCTGAATTTATTCCATAAAAAAACGAGTTCCTTTATAGAAACCCGTTTTTGTATATAATTTGTTAGCGTCTTAATTAATCTTGAACGCTTTGTCTTGCGGATAGTATGCTACTGCACCCAATTCTTCTTCGATGCGCAATAGTTGATTGTACTTCGCCATTCTGTCTGAACGTGAAGCCGAACCAGTTTTAATTTGTCCTGTGTTTAATGCAACTGCTAAATCTGCAATGGTGTTATCTTCCGTTTCTCCAGATCTGTGTGACATTACAGAAGTGTATCCGGCATTGTGTGCCATGTTTACTGCTGCAATTGTTTCTGTCAAGGTTCCAATTTGGTTTACTTTGATAAGGATTGAGTTTGCGGTATTGTTTTCAATTCCTCGTGATAAACGTTCTACATTCGTCACAAATAAATCGTCTCCAACTAGTTGTACTTTGTCTCCAACAATTTCAGTTAGGTATTTCCAACCTTCCCAATCGTTTTCGTCCATTCCATCTTCAATTGAAATGATTGGATAATTCGCAGCTAATTCCGCTAAGTAATCTGCTTGCTCTTTAGACGTTCTTATTTTTCCTGTTTCGCCTTCAAATTTTGCATAGTTATATTTTCCGTCTACGTAAAATTCCGCCGCAGCGCAATCTAAAGCAATCATTACTTCATCTCCTAGTTTGTATCCTGCATTTGCAACCGCTAATGAAATGGTATCTAGTGCATCTTCTGTTCCATCTAAAGTTGGTGCAAAACCACCTTCATCACCAACAGCTGTACTTAAACCTCTGTCGTGTAATACTTTTTTAAGGTTATGAAAAATTTCAGTTCCAATTTGCATTGCGTGTGTAAAGTTTTTAGCTTTTACAGGCATTACCATAAATTCTTGAAACGCGATTGGTGCATCTGAATGCGAACCTCCGTTAATGATATTCATCATTGGTACTGGTAAGGTGTTAGCCGAAACTCCACCAACATATCTATATAAAGGCATTCCTAATTCGTTTGCTGCTGCTTTTGCTGCTGCTAATGAAACTCCTAAGATTGCATTTGCTCCTAAGTTTCCTTTGTTTGGCGTTCCATCTAAATCGATCATTGCTTTGTCAATTTGATTTTGCTCAAATACGGAAATTCCCATTAATTCTTCTGCAATTGTTGTATTTACATTCTGAACAGCTTTGCTTACTCCTTTTCCCATGTAAGCGTCTCCGCCATCTCTTAATTCTACTGCTTCATGTTCACCTGTCGATGCTCCTGATGGTACTGCAGCTCTTCCTAATATTCCATTTTCCGTAATTACATCTACTTCTACCGTTGGATTTCCTCTTGAATCTAATATTTGTCTTGCGTGAATGTTGATTATTCTGCTCATTTTTCTTTTGTTTCTTTTGTTGTCTTTACTGGCTAATTTACAAAACTCTTCCAAGTTTTACTGGCTTTTCCGTTGCTTTTACGGATATGTTAGCAATGTTTGATTTTTGCCTCTTTTTACAAAATGCGAAAACGTTTTCTCAAAAAAATACCGCAACTATTTTTTACTGAATAGCACAATATTTTCTGCAGATTTGAATGCATACGATAATGATTTGTTCATAAACGACTTGTCTGCACTATAGTTTACCAACGCAGCTGTATTGGGCACTTTCAATTTCCATGAACCTGATTTTGTCAGTTTCCCTGGAATGATCATTGCCACTTGCCCGTACGTTTGTGATACATCAACAGCAATGGTTGCTTTTCCGTTATTGGCAGCTTCTTGTGCTTTGCTTAGCGCTTCTTGATCGTTTGCATTTCCTAATTTTGTCCAGTCGTTCGATCTTTTTACGATAGGTTGAATACTATCGTAAATTACAAAACCACCATCTTTTGCACGGAAATCACCAATGTTATAGAATTCCGTGATCATTTTTGTAATGCTGTTTCTACAATCATTTCTGTTTGTCGATTCGGCTTTACACTGCTTAAAATAAGCAATAGTTGTAGATAGTAATTGATCTTGACCTGTTGAAAGTTTTACTTCTTTAACTTTGGTTGTAGTTCCGTTTGAAGTTTTTCCTTTTTCAGATTTTGGATCGTTTTTACAAGAAACTACTAATACTATTGCACAAACGAGCGTGATGATTCTTTGCATTTTGTTACGAATTGTAATTAAACCGTTTTTACTTTTTGAATGTTTTCTATGAATTGATCGAATAAATATTCACCATCATGTGGTCCTGGACTTGCTTCTGGATGGTATTGTATAGAGAAGCAGTTTTTGTCTTTGATAGTGATCCCTGCAACTGTGTTATCATTCAAATGTACATGTGTGATTTCTACGTTTGCATTTGCTTCCGTTTCTTCTCTATTGATTGCGAAACCATGATTTTGCGAAGTAATTTCACCTTTTCCTGTTAACAGGTTTTTCACAGGATGATTGATTCCTCTGTGCCCGTTGTGCATTTTGTACGTAGAGATTCCATTTGCTAATGCAATTACTTGGTGCCCTAAACAGATTCCGAATAATGGTAAGTCGCGTTTTATGACTTCTTTTGCAAATGTAATCGCGTCGCTTAATGGTTCTGGATCTCCAGGTCCGTTAGAGATGAAGTATCCATCAGGATTCCATGCGTTCATTTCTTCAAATGTTGCGTTGTATGGAAATACTTTGATGCATGCATCGCGCTTTGCAAAGTTTCTTAGAATGTTTTTCTTGCAACCAATATCAAGTGCTGCAATTTTATGTGTTGCATTTTCGTCGCCATAGATGTATGCTTCTTTTGTAGATACTTTTGAAGCCAATTCTAAGCCAGCCATACTTGGTACTTCGGCTAGTTTCGTTTTTAGTGCATCTACATTGTCTACATCTGTAGAAATTACGGCATTCATTGCGCCATTGTCTCTTATGTAACTTACCAAAGCTCTGGTATCTACATCTGAGATTGCGAATAAATTGTTTTTTTCTAAGAATTCTTTTAGAGAACTGTTGGCAGCATCTCTAGAATATTCGTAGCTAAAGTTTTTACATATTAACCCTGCAATTTTCACACTTTCTGATTCCATTTCGTCTTCGGCTGTTCCGTAGTTTCCAATGTGCACATTTGCTGTTACCATGAGTTGTCCGTAGTACGATGGATCGGTAAAGATTTCTTGGTATCCTGTCATTCCTGTGTTGAAACACACTTCTCCGAAAGCAGTTCCTGGTTGTCCAATTGCTTTCCCATGAAAGATAGTTCCATCTTCCAAAAGTAATAGTGCTTTTTGTCGATTTTGGTATTTCATATCGCTATGCTAATTTAGTTGTGTTGTATTGTGATTATAGTGTTGTTATGCACTTTTCCAGTGATTTTATAGCCTAAAGAAAGAATATTTTCTTTGAACCAATCGTCTGTTAAAATGTCATTGTGTGATAATATTTCTAATATTAGTATTGGTTTGCATCGTTTGATGGTGTTGATAGCACCTTTGAGCGCAGGCATTTCAAAACCTTCTAAATCAAATTGAAGGATTGAGATGTTTCTGTCTTCAGGAATGATACTATCTAGCGTTTCGATTGTAATCGGTACAAATTTACCATTTTCTGAATCAATTATTCTACTTGCGCCACCTAATTGTCTTCCATCTGCAGTAGCAACTTGTAATTTTAGCTGAGATTTTTCGGCTCCCAAGCCAACTTGCAATAGTTCTACATTTGTTAGCTTATTGATTAGAATGGTTATTTCGGCACATCTGTAGTATTCTGAACTTGGTTCAAACGTCCATACTTTTGCATTTTGGGAAATGTTTTTGGCAATTCCTGGCAGAAAGTCTCCAAAGAATGCACCTGCTTGTACTACATCGCCATTTTTACAATAATCAATTATGTATTGAATTGTATTTGGTTCGTATACTTCTCCTTTGAGAATTGCTTGTACGACAGATTCTTTTTGTACTGAAAACGGTGTACAGTATCCACCATATTTGTTGTATGCAATTGTACAATCTAATGTAAATTCATCCTTAATTAAAGAAGCGACATGTACAGGTTTGTTGACATATCCTTTTTTTAGCACTTTTCTTTTTATAAACTTCTTTAGTTTTTTAGGAACTAATGATTTTACAAGTTGGATCATTTTTTTGATTCGTTTTTGAATTTAAAATCAATGTAATACGCTAGTGTAACTTCAAAATTGTCTTTTGACTTTCTTAGATATAAAAAAAGGATAAACTCATAGAGTTTATCCTTTTAATATGTAATGAATTAATTTTCATTATTCTTCTTCGTTAGAAGCTTGAGTTTCAACTGGAGCAGGAGTCGCAGATTTTTTACCACCTCTTCTACTACGTCTAGTTGTTTTCGCTTTTTTCTCAGTGTTATACGTTTCATTGTAGTCCACTAATTCGATTAATGCCATTTGCGCATTATCTCCAAGACGATTTCCTAACTTGATTATTCTTGTATAACCACCTGGTCTGTCAGCAACTTTTACCGCTACATCTCTGAATAATTCAGTTACAGCATATTTGTTTCTAAGCTTGCTAAAAACTAAACGACGATTGTGCGTTGTGTCTTCTTTAGACTTAGTTACTAATGGCTCAACAAATTGCTTTAAAGCTTTTGCTTTGGCAACTGTTGTGTTGATGCGCTTGTGCTCGATTAAAGAACAAGCCATGTTTGCTAACATTGCTTTTCTGTGAGCCGTTTTTCTACCTAAGTGATTTACTTTCTTTCCGTGTCTCATGACATTTGTTTTTTACCTCTATCTTGCTTCAACTCATTTGAGGAGCAAATTATAAAGGAATTAATCTTTATCTAATTTGTATTTTGATAAGTCCATTCCGAAACTTAAACCTTTTACGTTTACTAGTTCTTCTAGTTCCGTTAAAGATTTTTTACCAAAGTTTCTAAACTTCATTAAATCATTTTTGTTGTACGATACTAAGTCTCCTAATGTATCTACTTCTGCAGCTTTTAAACAGTTTAGTGCTCTTACAGAAAGGTCCATGTCTACTAATTTTGTTTTTAGTAGTTGACGCATGTGTAATGATTCTTCATCATACGTTTCTGTTTGTGCAATTTCGTCCGCTTCAAGAGTGATACGCTCATCAGAGAATAACATGAAGTGGTGAATTAATGTTTTTGCAGCTTCAGTTAAAGCTTCTTTAGGATGAATAGATCCATCAGTGATGATTTCAAATACTAACTTTTCGTAGTCAGTTTTTTGTTCAACACGATAGTTTTCTATGCTATATTTTACATTCTTTACAGGTGTATAAATAGAATCTGTAAAGATTGTTCCTAACGGAGCATTTGATTTTTTGTTTTCTTCAGCAGGAACATACCCTCTACCTTTTTCGATAGTAATTTCCATATTGATATTCACACTAGCATCCATGTTACAGATAACTAAATCTGGATTTAGCACTTGGAAGCCAGAGATGAATTTTTGAAAATCACCGGCAGTAAGTTGTTCTTTACCTGAAACAGAAATAGATACTGATTCGTTATCGATATCGTCTATTTGTCTTTTAAAGCGTACTTGCTTTAAGTTTAAAATAATTTCTGTTACATCTTCTACAACACCAGAAATCGTTGAAAATTCGTGATCTACTTTGTCTATTCGTACAGAAGTAATCGCAAAACCTTCCAATGATGATAGAAGTACTCTTCTTAATGCGTTCCCGATTGTTAGCCCATAACCAGGTTCTAAAGGACGAAATTCAAATTTGCCATCGAACTCAGATGAGTCAATCATGATAACTTTGTCGGGCTTTTGGAAGTTTAATAATGCCATATTAAGAATACTTTCTGATTTATAATTATTTAGAATATAATTCTACTATTAATTGCTCTTTAATGTTTTCAGGAATTTGAAGTCTTTCCGGAATTGATACATACGTACCTTCTTTCTGCTCACCATTCCATGTAATCCACTCGTATACGTGGTTAGCATTTGCTAATGCTCTATCAATTACATCAAGAGATTTTGACTTCTCTCTTACTCCAACTACATCACCAGCTTTTAGTGTGTACGAAGGAATATTTACCTTTTCTCCATTTACAGTAATGTGACGGTGAGACACTAATTGTCTTGCACCACTTCTTGTAGGAGAGATTCCCATTCTGTAAACAACGTTATCTAAACGAGATTCACATAATTGCAATAATACTTCACCAGTAATTCCTTTACTACTGTTTGCTTTTTCAAACAAGTTTCTGAACTGACGCTCAAGAATTCCGTACGTATATTTTGCTTTTTGTTTTTCCATCAACTGGACTGCGTATTCAGATTTTTTTCCTCTACGTCTATTGTTTCCGTGTTGACCTGGAGGATAATTTCTTTTATCAAAAGATTTATCATCTCCGAAAATTGCTTCTCCGAATTTACGAGCAATTTTAGTTTTTGGACCAGTATATCTTGCCATTTCTAATAGTTATTATGAGAGTGATTATGAATTAAGGCTGTCCTTCGATAATCGTTAATCTCTCAATGTGAAAATAAATTAATTATACTCTTCTTCTCTTTGGAGGTCTACATCCATTGTGTGGTAATGGAGTAACATCGATAATTTCTGTTACTTCAATTCCTGAATTGTGGATGGTTCTGATAGCAGATTCTCTACCATTTCCTGGACCTTTTACATAAACTTTTACTTTACGTAAACCTGCTTCATGAGCTACTTTAGATGCTTCTTCAGCTGCAGTTTGTGCAGCGTAAGGTGTGTTCTTTTTAGAACCTCTAAAGCCCATTTTACCAGCAGATGACCAAGAAATTACATCTCCTTTTTTGTTGGTAAGTGAAATAATGATGTTGTTGAAAGATGCAGTTACGTGCGCTTGTCCAACTGACTCCACTATTACTTTACGCTTTTTTGTACTCTTGCTAGATTTTGCCATACTTTTTGGTATTTAGATTTTAGCAGTTTAGTCGTTTGGATTCTTTATGATTACATACTAGCTTCCTACTACTTCTTACTAATTACTAACAGCTATTTTAATTATTTAGTTGCTTTTTTCTTGTTAGCAACAGTTTTTCTTCTACCTTTTCTTGTTCTAGAGTTGTTCTTAGTTCTTTGACCTCTTAATGGAAGTCCAGATCTATGACGAATTCCTCTGTAACAACCGATATCCATTAAACGTTTGATGTTTAATTGAACTTCAGTTCGTAATTCACCTTCAATTGTGAAAGTTCCTACTGCTTCACGGATTTTACCAATTTCTTCATCGGTCCAATCTGATACTTTAGTATCTTCACTAACTTGCGCTGCTGCTAAAACTTCTTTAGCTCTGCTTCTACCTACTCCAAAGATGTATGTTAATGAGATAACACCTCTTTTGTGTTTTGGAATGTCTACTCCTGCGATTCTTGCCATAACTATCCTTGTCTTTGTTTAAATCTAGGATTCTTTTTATTGATTACGTATAATCTCCCCTTACGACGCACAATTTTGCACTCGGGACTTCTCTTTTTTATTGATGCTCTTACTTTCATGATTTATTAGTATCTATAAGTAATTCTTGCTTTTGTTAAATCATACGGACTCATTTCAAGTTTCACTTTATCACCAGGTAATAATTTGATATAATGCATACGCATTTTTCCAGAAATGTGAGCCGTTACGATGTGACCATTTTCTAATTCTACACGGAACATAGCATTTGATAGTGCTTCTATAATTGTTCCATCTTGTTCTATTGCAGCTTGTTTAGCCATAATTATGCAACTACTTTACGGTTTTTACCAGTTTTCATTAAACCATCATAATGTCTATTCAACAAGTATGAGTTTATTTGTTGCATGGTATCTATGGCAACTCCTACCATAATTAGCAACGATGTTCCTCCAAAGAATAATGCCCAACCTTGCTGAATTCCCATAATCGTTCCTACGATTGCAGGGAATATTGCGATCAATGCTAAAAAGACTGATCCAGGTAAAGTTATTTGTGACATTATTTTGTCTAAGTATTCTCCAGTTTCTCCGCCAGGGCGAATTCCTGGGATAAATCCTCCACTTCTTTTTAAATCATCTGCCATTTTATTTGTAGGCACTGTGATAGCTGTGTAGAAGTATGTAAATATGATGATTAAGAATGCAAACAAAACGTTATACCATAATCCAAATACATCTTGGAAGTTAGCTGTCATCCATTGTCCTAAGCTAGATTCGGTTCCTAAACCTTTTCCTATTGCTGTAGGCACAAACATTAACGCTTGCGCGAAGATGATTGGCATTACACCTGATGCATTTAATTTTAATGGAATAAATTGTCTTGCTCCAAACATATTTTTCTCATATCCTCCTGTTGCTGTTCTTCTAGCATATTGTACTGGTATTTGGCGTACTGCCATTACCAACATTACACTGGCAAGTATGATTACTAACCAAATTACAATTTCTATAAGGATAAGCATTGGTCTTCCTGAGTTAGAAGCGAATTCTTGTAAAAATGCAGTAGGCATTTGTGCAATAATTCCAACCATAATTAATAATGAGATACCATTACCAATTCCTTTGTCTGTAATTTTTTCACCAAGCCACATTGCAAATACTGTTCCTGTGATAAGGATAATTACGGAAGGAATGATAAAGCCTAATCCTTTCCCTACAGTAAATGCTGCATCTGGAACTCCTAAAGCTCCTAATCCCCATAAATAGAATGGTGCTTGCACCAAACAGATAAGGATTGTTAGCCATCGTGTGATTTGTGTGATTTTTTTACGACCACTTTCTCCTTCTTTTTGAAGTTTTTGTAGGTAAGGAATTGCGATTCCCATCAACTGAACTACAATAGAAGCAGATATATATGGCATAATTCCTAGTGCAAATACAGAAGCTTTAGCAAATGCACCACCAGTAAACATGTTTAATAGACCACCAAGTCCATCATCAAAACTACCTGTAAATGCTTCGCCAAGTTTTGTATAGTCCATACCTGGAAGACTTACTTGTGCACCAAAACGATACACGAGTAATAGTGCTAGAGTTACTAAAATTTTATTTTTTAGTTCCTCAATTCCCCAAATACTTTTTATTGTGTCAATAAATTTTTTCATGCTTCTATGTAAAAATTATAAAGTTACTGCTTCTCCTCCTGCTGCTTCGATAGCTGCTTTAGCTGAAGCTGTAAATTTGTGAGCGGTAACTTTTAATTTTGATTTAAGTTCACCTCTTCCAAGGATTTTTACTAAATCAGTTTTTCTAGCTACTCTGTTAGCTACTAATGTGTTTAAATCAACAGTATCTGTGATTTTACCTTCGTCAACTAATTCCTGAAGTCTATCAAGATTTACACCTTGATATTCTTTACGATTGATATTTGTGAAACCAAACTTAGGAACACGTCTCTGAAGCGGCATTTGACCACCTTCAAATCCAATTTTCTTTGAATAACCTGAGCGAGACTTAGCTCCTTTGTGACCTCTTGTTGCAGTGCCACCTTTTCCAGAACCTTGTCCTCTACCTACTCTTTTGTTATTACTTTGAACTGAACCTTCAGCTGGTTTTAAGTTACTTAAATCCATAACTAGTTGTTATTTTTAAGCTTCTTCAACAGAAACTAAATGTTTAACTTTATTTACCATTCCAAGGATATTTGGTGTAGCTTCGTGCTCTACAACCTGACCTATCTTTTTAAGACCTAGCGCTTCTAGTGTTCTCTTTTGATTTTGAGGACGACTAATTTTGCTTCTTACTTGTTTTACTTTGATTTTTGCCATTTGTCCTTGAATTTATCCTTTAAATATTTTTTCTAAAGAAACTCCTCTTTGCTTAGCAATCATACCAGCGTCTCTTAGTTGTAATAAAGCATCAAATGTTGCTTTTACTACGTTGTGAGCGTTAGATGATCCTTGTGACTTAGATAATACGTTTTGAACTCCGACAGCTTCTAATACTGCACGTACAGCTCCACCTGCAATAACTCCTGTACCCGAAGATGCTGGTTGAATATATACTCTTGCTCCTCCGTACTTACCTTTTTGCTCGTGTGGTAATGTTCCTTTTTGTAAAGGAATACGAACTAAGTTTTTCTTAGCATCTTCAATTGCTTTTGCGATTGCTGTAGCGACGTCTTTCGATTTTCCTAAACCGTGTCCAACGACACCATTTTCATCTCCAACAACTACGATAGCTGAGAAACCAAAGGCTCTACCACCTTTTGTTACTTTAGTTACACGTTGTACTCCTACCAAACGATCTTTTAATTCTAGTCCACCTGGCTTTACTAATTCTGCGTTTTTGTATTTCTGATACATAGTTTCTTAGAATTTAAGTCCTCCTTCTCTAGCACCTTCTGCTAATGATTTTACTCTTCCGTGGTATAAATATCCACCTCGATCAAACGCGATTGTTTCGACACCAGCTTTTTGAGCTTTTTCAGCGATTGACTTCCCTACTAAGGCAGCAACTTCTGATTTCGTTCCTTTGTCTTTGATGTCTTTATCTCTTGATGATGCGGCAGCAATTGTTTTACCGTCTACATCATTAATGATCTGAGCATAAATTTCTTTATTGCTTCTAAAAACAGATAATCTTGGTCTAGCTTCTGTACCGCCAACGATTTTTCTAATTCTGTTTTTGATTCTCTGTCTTCTTTCAGTC
>NZ_JBGCDL010000134.1:0-8318 GCF_045105435.1 Kordia sp.
CCAAAGTAGATGCCTTTCCTGCTACAAATCCAACTATTGAACAAGATGCAATGCTCGTATATCTTACAACAATAGATGGCACAGATACTCCTGGTTTTTATTATTGGAATCATAGTACAACTAATTGGTTACCTATAGGAAAGAGTATTGAAAAGATAAATGATTTAACGGATGGAAAAAGTGATGATGACGGAAGTAGCAATGGTTCTTCTATTTTTTTAGGTTTGGAAGCAGGTATTAATGATGATAGTAATAATAGAAAAAATGTTGGAATTGGCTATCATGCATTAAGAACAAATTCTACAGGTAGAGAGAATACTGGTGTAGGTTATGAAGCATTAAATGCCAATCAAACTGGACGCTATAATACTGCCTTAGGTTATCAAGCATTAAAAGATAATACTAGTAATAGCAATGTCGGTATTGGTTATCATGCGTTAAACACTAATACAAGTGGGCGTAGTAATACTGCTGTTGGATATAGAGCATTGACAGCCAGCTTAACAGCTAGAGATAATGTAGCCATTGGTTATGAAACATTAGCTTCTACTGAATCAGTAAGAAATACTGTAGCAATAGGATTTCAGGCATTACGTGCCAATACAAGTGGAAGTGAAAATACTGGAGTAGGACATTTAGCATTAAGAGAAAATTTAACAGGACGTTCTAATACGGCATTAGGATATCAGACTTTAAGAGCAAATACCACAGGTAGTTTCAATGTCTCTGTTGGTTCTGGAACTATGACAGCAAACACCGAAGGAACATTTAATACAGCAGTTGGAGCCGTATCATTACAACGAAATACATCAGGTACAGGTAATGTAGCTGTAGGTGCTAGGTCACTTACTGTAAGCACCGAAGGTGATAATAATACGTCAGTTGGTTTTGCATCGATGTTTAGAAATACAACAGGAGAACAAAATACATCTAGTGGAAATAATGCAATGTCTAGCAATACAGAAGGAAGTAAAAATTCAGTCTATGGAACTGATGCATTGTCATTTAACATCAATGGAAACGATAATGTTGCTATGGGTTATAGAGCATTAAGAAGAACTACAGGTAGTAATAATATAGGAATTGGAACAAGTGCTTCACCAAGTGCCGACACTGTAAGTAATGAAGTAACGGTTGGAAATAGTAGCAATAATGTATACAGAATGTATGCTTCTACTTGGACAACCATTTCAGATAGAAATTTAAAACACGGCATAAAAGATATTCCAGTCGGATTGGATTTTGTTTCAAAGCTAAACCCAGTAGAGTTTATCTATAACAATGCCAAAAATGAGCAAAAAACGTATGGTTTTATAGCGCAAGAAGTAAAACAAGCTTTAAAAGATACGAAAGTTACTGACGAAGTTATTGTGGTTGATTTTGATGAAAAATACATTGGAATGAAACAAACAGAGTTGATTCCAGTATTAACGAAAGCAATTCAAGAACAACAAACGCAAATAAAAGATTTAGAACAGCAACTAAAAGAATTAAAAGAAATGGTTAAAAAAATCTTAGAAAAATAAGACAATATGTGAATGCTACAGTGCACCTGTTTTTATGGGGCAAGCATTTAACAAAAGTAATGTTTCACTGTAAAAAAGAAATTCTGCAATAAAAACGCAAACATATGGAATACTCTGCTAGTCTATTAGACGTATTTTCTCTACACAAAAAGAAGGTATTAAATTAAGCCTTGTAAGACCATTCTTGTCAATACTCCGCCACTTATAATTTTCCGTCTTTTTATCAAATCAAAAATGGTATAAATAACACCTATTTTACCTCTAAAAGTGAAGTGAAACTTGCATATTATCGTAATAATATGTTTTTAAGCGATTTACAGATATAATATCTAATTTAAAGCATTATTTTTTTGATTAAAAAGCTATATTTAATATTTATAATAAATATAGATACTTCATAAAATAGTTACATTTTTTTAGATTTTATAATTGCAATTATGTTTAAAATAAAAACTTTAATTCTTTTAAAAGAGAACCACATAAAACCGCTGTGCCTTTTTATAGTATTTTGTATGTTTACTTTACATTCGGCTTTGGCTCAATTAAGTGTTAGAAATGACAATTATCTTTTTGTTAAAGATGGTATTTTCTTTGTAGAAGACAATGTGAACCTTCAAGAAACTGATAGCAAACTGCATTTACGAAATGATGCGCAATTATTACAAGGTACAGGAACTACAGGAAACTCTGGTTTAGGACAACTTAGTATATATCAAAACGGAACTACACACGATTATGCATATAATTATTGGTGTTCTCCAGTTGGAAATAATTCTCCAGTATTAGGAAATGAAAATTTCAAAGCAACTCAATTTTACGATGTAACTGGACTTATTACTAGCAATACCATAAGTTTCACAGATTATAACGGTACTTCTTCCCCACTTACGATAGCAAGTTATTGGATCTTTACTTTTGAAAATTCTGATCAATATAGCGATTGGTTTCATAGACAAGACACGGGCAATATTGCTCCAGGATTAGGTTTTACAATGAAAGGAACTAGTGGTTCAAGCAACAATCAATTATACGATTTTAGAGGAAAACCAAACAATGGAACGATCAGTAATTCGGTAAATGCTGATGTGTGGACATTAATAGGAAATCCATATCCATCAGCTATGGATGTAGTTGATTTTATTCATGATTCAGATAATAGTGCAGCCATTACTGGAACATTATATTATTGGGAACAAGATTTGAGTGTGTTATCACATTACGTAGCTGATTATGTTGGTGGATACGCTACATATACCATTAATAGTGCTGGAACTGTTGAAACTTTTGTTCCTGCTACTTTTGACACTTACAATAGTGATGGAACGCTAAACACTACAGGATCAAGCAGTACAAGCGGTAAACAAGCGCGAAGATATATTCCCACAGGGCAAGGATTTATGGTTGAAGGAAGCGCAACTACTACAGGAACCGTTCGTGCAAAAAATACACATCGTGAATATTACAAACAATCGGATGCTGATAGCGAATTTTTTAGACCTACGAATCCAAACGATATCAATTTAATCGAAAACAACAATACAAACGAAACTACTGTAAGTACAGAAAATACAATCTATTACGATCAGATTCCTGCTGAATACAAACGTTTCCGATTAAATATAGATTTTAACGATTTATACACACGTCAGTTAGTGCAAACTTTTCATGATACCGAAGCTACAGATGGTTTTGATTACGGATTAGAATCTAAAAGTCCTTCTGACGTTTCTAGCGATGCTTTTTGGGTGCTTGAAAATGAACCTTATGTTGCACAAGCACTTTCTTTTAATATGGTCAGAAAAATTCCGTTACATGTAAATTTAGGAACCAATCATACCATTCGTGTTCGAGCTTTTGATATTCAAAATTTTGATAACAATCAACCTATTTACTTGCATGATAAAGAAACGGACACCTATACCGATTTAAGAACCAACTTTTTTGAAATAGGCTTGCCACAAGGAACATATGATAGTAGATTTGAAATTGTATTCGCATCTCCAAATTCTTTAAGTATAGATGATATTGTTGTGACCAATATTCAAGCGTATCAAAATAATATAAACGGACAACTTATTATACGCAACCCTGAACGTCATGCGTTTAATGAAATTGTACTCTATGATATGCTTGGAAAAAAAGTAATTACGGAGAACAAATTGCAAGTCAATGAAAGTTATACACTAAATACACAATCATTAAGTTCGGGTATTTATGTAGTGGCCATAAAATTCAATAATTCTAAGAGTTTTAAGAAAAAAATAATCATCGAAAATTAGATTGTTTATCCGAACTAATTTAAACGAGGCTGTCTAAAAAGTAATAATTTCGTCAAACCGAACTTGATTCGGTTTCGTATAACAGTTGAAAATCAGCTTTATGAGATACTGGATCAAGACCAGAATGACGCCTTTTGAAACTTTCCAGACAGCCTCTTTTTTGAACGATACAATGCATACTTAGTTTGTCAATATTCAGGCTGCTTCTCGCCTACACTTTTTATACTTTTTTAAAGCGATATAAGTCTTTCTACATTGTATAACTTTTAATTTTACCGAACTAATAGGCAACAAACGTATTATTATAACAAAATAAGTAACAAGCTAATGTTTTATATTTTTTGCGAAGAATCTTTTTAATACTCATTCTTGTCTTTTAGCTTTTGTAAAATTCAGCAAATACCTTTATGATAGCATCATGATCTTTAACGCCGCACATTTCTCTAATACTATGCATGGATAACATTGGATTTCCAACATCTATCGTTGGAATCCCTATTTTAGCTGCAGTCATAGGTCCAATGGTAGATCCGCAGCCAATATCGTTACGGCTACAAAAATCTTGAAAAGGAATATTTGCCTTCGTACACCATTGCTTAAATTTGGCTATCGAAAAAGCATCGGTTGCATAACGCATATTAGCATTACTTTTTATTACGGGTCCAGCACCAATGTGTGGTTTGTGATTGCTATCATGTTTCTCAGCATAATTTGGATGTACCGCATGCGCCATATCTGCTGATATAAAAAATGAACGTGCTACGGTTTGAAAATAGGTTTCTTCGTTTAAAGAAATATGACCATGAATACGTTTTAAAGTAGCTTCTAAAAAGTTAGAATTTGCTCCGTTTTGCGATTCAGAACCAATTTCTTCGTGTTGAAAATAGACAGCCATTTGTACATTGTTATTTTCAGTATCAGCTATTTTTAAAGCCTCAAATGATGCGTGAACGCTGGCTAAATTATCTAATCTAGGCGCAAAAATAAACTCTTTATTGATTCCTCCTAAACTCGATTTTTCAGCATCAAACAAAAATAAATCCCAACTGAGTATCGTTCCAGAAACTCCTGTTTCTTTTTTAATCCAATCTTCAAATTGCAGGTCTTTTTCAAGTCCGATAACAGGAAACATATGCTCTTGTGGATTTGGTTTAAATCCTTCCTTATTTACGGCTCTATCTAAATGTATTGCCAAGCGCGGTATGCGTAGTCGTTTTTCTATTTTAATTATTTTTTGTGCTAACTCACCATTTTCATTTTCAATAATTATTCGCCCACCAAAATACAGGTCTTTATCAAACCAACTCGTTAATAATACACCACCATATATTTCAATATTTAATAATTGATAGCCTTCTTTTGTTGAAATAGGATTATTTTTTATTCTCAGACATGGCGAATCGGTATGTGCTCCAATAATAGAAAATGCATAGTTACTTGTCCATTTTTTTGGTGTTTTGAATATAATAATTGATCCTTCGGCTCTTGTTACAAAATACTTTCCTCCTTTTTCTAACGACCAGTTGGCTTCTTCCTTTAATTCTTTATAATTTTGTTTGAATAATTCGTTTTTTAAGTTTTCTACCGCATGGAATGAAGTTGAACTTTGATCAATAAATTCTAAAAGACTTTGGGAATAAGACATGTAACGTATTTTGTTTAAGTAATTAAATAAAACACCAAGTTACTTAAATTCTCTTTTATAGTCTATTCTATTTACTAAAGATTATGAAACTCCAAAATGAACTTATAGAGAAGTTTAAAAGTATTTTTATTTCTAAATACAGAACAGGTTATAAAGCTTTCACAATTGATTACCTCTAGTAAAGAAATACTTTTTTTTTATAAAAGTGATCGTGATTTATATAGAATTCAGTAAATTTAATTTCTAGCTATTTGTAATGTCATTTAGCTAGTGAATTTAGCAATCAAATGACAGCGATTAATTTCCCCAATAATGAAGAGAAAAATAAATTGGCTTAAACATGCACTCGATTTCTTAACGGTTGGAATAAGCATATTTGTAGGTTTTCAATTGAATACCTATTCTGAAGTTAGTAAACAGAAAAAAACACTAAATAATCATAGGGAATATGTAATTGAAGAGACTTTAATCAATCAAGAAAAACTTAAAGAAGCTCAAAATTCTGTTTTAGAAAGCTTGAAAACATTAGATGCGCTTAAAAGTAAGATTCAACAGAAAGAAGATATCAATATAATTTATCATCTTACACTAAAACTGATGGATGATTCTGGATTTTTTAACATCCAAACAATTGCATATAAGACACTTGCAAATTCTGATATTAGTATTCTTAAGTTTGACGAACGCAAAGATATTGTATCACTTTATGGTAATTATGATGCAACTGATATCGTTCAAAATAAAGCACTTGATGGTTTTAATCAATATTTTAATTACCTAAAAGCCAATATTCAAATATATACATTTGTGACTCCCAAACGAGAAGTTTTTGAAACACAAAAATTCAGTAATATTCTCGGTGAATATAGATATTTGCTAAAAAAGAAAGAGAAAAAATATATTGACTGCCAACAAAGAATAACACAATTTTTAGAGAAACATCAAAAACGATCGCGCTAGGTTTTAAAAACACGAGAAGCTTTACTTTTATGATCTAATCTTAATTATTTAGTTGGAACTCATAAATGCTTCATGTTAATTTTTATAAAAACAATCAAGCGTTTATGAGTTCCTAATTAAACTATAACTTAATTCGTTATTTCCAAAAGTATATGTTTAGCAGCTTTGCCTATCTCTCCATCCAAATCCAAAGAAATTGCCTTATTCAATAATGCTGTTGCTTTTTGAGTATTGCCCAATTTTACATAAGCATGACCTAAATTTTTATAGGTTATTGCAGAAGTAGGAAACAACTGTGAAATCATTGAAAATACTTGAATTGAAGCCTGAACTTCTTGAGTTCGACCACTGTTTAACAAGAGTAATCCTCTAGTGTTTAGTTCTGTTTCAAAATCGCAAAAACTGTATCTTGGATCTTGAATCATTTTAGGCAATGCTTGCGTCAATTCTTGTACTTTCCCAGTAGTAAACAAATCCGTAATGTATTGCATTGGATCTCTTTTAAAATCATCTCCACTCTTAAAAGTCAATGCAGCAGTAAGTATGGGATCTTGATTTGATGCATATTCTTCATAACTCATCGTTGCAGGAATATGTGGCGCTAACCATTCTGCATTTTCCCAAGCCGGTTTATCTTGCCACCAAGCATACGATAAAAATACAGGAATGCTACTATTTGGTAGTGTTTCTGGACGTGCATCGCCCCAAAAATTTACGTTTTCGGCTGTAGGTTCACCCACAAAAATAGCATTGGTGTAATTGTCTAATTCATTCACTAAATTCTGACAAGCGGAGAACGTGCGTCGACCAATAATAACATATAAACGGCCAATTTTATTAATCTTTTTTGTTTCAAGAATACCTGTAATAATTGATTTATTTAAGTAGTTATTTCCGCCGCCATTCAAACGAACATCTACCACTAATTTCTCAACATCATTGGTGTCAATAAAATTAAAAATTCGGTTGTAAAATTCTTCCGTAGTTTCTTCTGGAGCATTTCCTATTTGGCTATGTCTTACATACAAAACCTTTTCTTTTGCTAAGTATTCAGAAAAATAAATCTTATCAAGATGCTTTAAATACAAAGGAGTTGTTGATTGATTTCTTGCATCTAACCAATTATCTTTCTCCTGTACGTAACTATATTTTGTCGGTACCGTTTCTCCTTTTGTTAAAACATTAAATGTTTGTGTAAACGTTGTTCCGTTTTTTTCCAATGTAAGTGTTACCGATTTTTGCAGTTTATTGGTGATTTTCTGAGCGTGAAGAACTTCAGGAATATTTAAAAAATTTATTCCGAAAGCCTTAAAAAACTGACTGTTTTCAGCATTTACTACTGGATATATTTTTTTTAATGCTTCTTCAATCGGAATTTCATTAATCTTCAACACCTTTGCTCCTAATGCTTTTTTATATTCTTTAGAAACGCCTTGAATAAAAATACCATCACTAAACGCATACAAGTTAAAAGGATATGAATGAAACTTTATTGGATTGTAATCAAAATAAATTCCAGTATGTCCGTATTTAAAGGAAGAAATAATTTTAGTCATTTCCACAATAATCTCATGCTGTTCTAAATTCGGAATTTCTTTGTAAAGTGTTTCTACTTCAGCATCAAAAGTTTCTTTAGTTGTTTTTACAAAAAGGAATGCATACTTTTTGTGTATCGTATTTTGTAAAAAACGAAGATCTTCTTGCCATTCCGTAGCGCTTAAGGTTTCTTGTGCTGATAGTTGTAAAAACAGGAATAAACTTAGTATAAAAAGTGTCTTTTTCATGATGAGATAATTAGATAGTTCGTATTAATTATGACACAAATATTGCTTTATTCTTGCTTCTAAAATAGTCCTTTTGCTTGAAACGTCGTTTTTAATATTTGAAATGTTATCCAATTAGTAGTAG
>NZ_JBGCDL010000135.1:0-6072 GCF_045105435.1 Kordia sp.
GTAGAAGCATAGTTTTTCAAGGTTTCTTTTGGTTGTCCAATTCCTTTATTAATTTGCCCAGAAGCATGTCCAATAACTTCATGTAAAGCTGTATGTAATTTATCGGCTAACTTTCCGTATTTTTCTTCTAATTCAAATTCTTCATCATCATGCACAAATTCTTTCAATCTTCCCGATCCACCAGCTTGCGAATACGCATTGATAATATTTCCTAAAGAAACTGATTTAGATCCGTGATCTTGACGAATCCAGTTGTTATTAGGTAAGTTTACTCCAATTGGTGTACTTGGTGAAGCGTCTCCTGCTTCTCCTGCAACATTTACCGTTTTATAAGAAACTCCTACTACATTTTTCTTTTTGTGACTTTCAACTAAAGGAGAGTTATCTTCAAACCATTGTGCTTCTTTTGATAAAACAGCCATTTTCTTTGACATGTCAAAATCTTTAATTTGTACAATTGTTTCATACGAACCTCTGTATCCTTTTGGATCATTGTATACTTCAATAAATCCGTTAATCCAGTCAATATTTCCATCTGTTGAGGTTGCCCAAGAAATGCAATATTGATCCCAAGTATCTAAACTTCCTGTTTTATAATATTCAATTAATAAACCTAACGTTTTCGCTTGTTTTTCGTTTTCGGCAACACCTTTTGCTTTTTCTAACCAATAGATAATTTTATCAATAGCGCTTCCGTACATTCCGCCAGATTTCCATACTTTCTCTACCAATTCTCCGTTTTCACGAACTAATTTCGAGTTTAATCCTGCTTCAACAGGTTTTCCTTCTGGCCCTTTATAGGCAGTTTCGTAGAATTTTTCTACGTCAGCACTTGTAATATCTGGTCCGTAAAAGTTAATTGCAGATACCAATACGTTATCTACACCATCTTTTTTATTTACTTTTTTACTGTCTTTATCGTTGAAAATAACTTCTAAAGCTTCTCCTTTAAGTTCAGTATTTGTAGTAGTTAATAAGCTGTCGACTAAATATTCTTTAGAAAATTCAGGTTTTAATTTATCATTTGAATAATGATGGTGAATTCCGTTAGAAAACCAGACACGTTTTATATACGTTTCAAAAGCTTTCCAATCATTAGATGTTTTATCACCTTTATAATTCACGTATATATTTTCTAATGCTTCACGAATCGTTAAGTTATGTCGGTAATTTTGATCCCACATAATATCTCTTCCAGAAAGTCCTGCTTGGGTTAGGTAGTATACTAACTTTTTTTCTTTCAAAGTCAATTCATCAAATCCAGGGATTTCATATCGCAATACTTTTATATCAGCGAACTGTTCTACCTGAAAATCTAACTTATCACTTTTTGCTTGTTCTAAATAGCTTACTTCAAAGCTATCTTGCCAAGGTTTCTGTTTCTCTGCACAAGAAAATAGCATTCCCGCCGCTAAGGCTATTCCTGCAATTGATTTTAAGTTCATTTGTTTATTTTTAGTTTATTGTTTTGGTCAAATGTGACATTTGTTCGTTTTACTATTTTCAGATAAACATAAAAAAACACTTGCTTTTTTATGAAATTGCTATCCTTTTGCCACAAATGTAATGAATTCACTAAAACATTAAAAATTTGTACATTAGCAATACGAACTAATACACCCGAAAAATATGAAAATTTTAAAGTATGTATTGCTATTGCTGCTGGTAGTGCTCGTTGCAGGCGCAATTTTTGTAGCAACCAGACCCGATACTTTTGAAGTCACTAGAAGCAAAGTGATAAAAGCACCCGCTAGTGTAATTTTTAATAATATTAGCGATTTTAGAAATTGGGAAGCTTGGAATCCTTGGATGGAAAAAGATACTACTATTAAAGCTACGTATCCTGAACAAACAGCAGGTATTGGTGGTTCCTACAGTTGGGATGGTGATAGTGGACCAGGAAGAATGAAGAATTTATCAATGGTAGCCAACAAATCTCTAGAGCAAGAATTACAATTTGAAGATTATGAACCTAGTACGGTAAGTTGGACACTTGAAGAAGTGGAAGATGGTACAAAGGTAACTTGGACGATGAAAGGAGAAAAAATGACTTTTATGTTTAAATTAATCGCCGAATTGAATGGAGGAATGGATAAAATGATTGGTGGAGACTATCAAAAAGGATTAGAAAACCTAGATAAGGTAATTGCTGAACATATTAAAAAGAATCCGCCGCAAGTCTCATTTCGATTGGGAGAAATATCACAAGCAGATATTGCTGCAAAACAGTTTACTGGATTTTACCAAAAAAGTACAACAGATTTAGGCATACAGGAAATGACAAAATTATTTATGGAGTTTATGCCAAAAGCAAGAATGTATGGAGAAATGAATCAACTTGTGTATACACCTGGAACTTTATATAAAAAGTGGGACGAAGAAACGAAAGAAGCGGAATTTTATATTGGACTGTTAATTGAAGACGATTCAGTGCTTCCAGATGGAGACGGAATGACAAAAACAATTATACCAGCAGGGAAAATTGTAAAAATTTCAAAATTTGGACCGTATGGAGTAGGCGATGTGGAAGCGCATATAAAAATTGCTGAATTTATGAGCAAACACAAATTAATGCCTGCAGGACCTATTTGGGAATTGTATGAAAACGATCCTACGCAAGTGAAGCCAGCAGACATTCAAACTGATATCTATTATACGGTAAAAGCAGCTGAATAAAAAGTCAAAAAACAACTATTTGTCAGTTCGAGCGCAGTCGAGAACCCAAGTGAAATAAACGTTTCAATTGAATCTCGACTGCGCTCGATTTGACATTTATAGTAAGTGCGAAAAACATCAAACATAGTAGTGAAGTTATATTATTACACTACTGAATATAACATCGAATACAACTCATGAAACAACTCTTACTGGTTTTCCTTGGCGGAGGATTTGGAAGTTCACTACGATATCTTCTCGCAAAATACCTAAACAATTCTGCAACAGGAATTCCGTACGGAACATTTGCAGCAAACATACTTGGAAGTCTATTAATTGGAATTATCTTAGGAATGGCAGCTAAAAACAATACCATTAGTGAGCAATCAACACTTTTACTCGCCACAGGTTTTTGCGGTGGTTTTACAACATTTTCTACGTTTGCTTACGAAAACCATGTCTTTTTAAAATCGGGTGACTTTATGACATTCGCTTTGTATACAATTGCAAGTTTTGTAATTGGTTTTGCGGCTGTTTTTTTAGGAATGTATCTTGTGAAATACTTCTAATTAAATCTCAAAAAAGAAGAAACTCAATGCTTATCAAAAGCTTTTACACCTGCATTAATTTCAGTCTTTAAAAAATTTACCCTTGGCGGGATTGGACACGAATACTTATCATTATAAGCACACAACGGATTGTATGACTTATTAAAATCAATCTCAATCGTATCTCCTTTCGGAATCTCTAAATCTATATAACGTCCACCGCCATAACTCGCAAATCCGTTCGTTTCATCTGTAAAAGGAAGAAAAAGATAGTTTTTATATTCTTCTGTCTTCATTAACTTTTGATTTCGATAAATTTCTAATGAAAACTCTTTTCCATTCAGTGTA
Source organism: Kordia sp. (assembly GCF_045105435.1). Classification (GTDB taxonomy): domain Bacteria; phylum Bacteroidota; class Bacteroidia; order Flavobacteriales; family Flavobacteriaceae; genus Kordia. Next base: position 3,552 of record NZ_JBGCDL010000135.1, read on the forward strand.
AAAGTAGCAATTCCGTAACGTCTATATTCTGGCTTTCTATCGGTAGAAGTTGGCATTTTAAAAATGGGCGAATTGGGCGTTCTTTTAAAAGTTGCTGTCACTTTGAATGTATTATTAATGGGGAAAAAGTCCAATCCTTCAAACGTTTTCAAATCTTTTGCTTTCAGCGGAGATGTAGATGCATCTTTATATTCAGCATTCAACTTTTGTTGGAATTCAGTTTCACCAATAACAGCTTCTTTCTTTCCAGAACAACCTATAATTAGTAAAGTACTACACAAAATCAAGCAAATATTTTTCATCGTTTACGATTCAATTTAATTAGATAATTTTCAAAAAGGAATAAGTTCAAAAATACAATTTGTCATTAAATAATTGAAGTTTTTTATTTTTTGTGTACAATTTTTATGTAGTTTTGAATCAAATAAAAGAAATAATGAACATTAACACAGTCAATAAGTATGTACAAAGATCTTCTTGGATAAGAGGTCTGGGCGCTTATATATTGTGTTGATATAGATATCACATATAACAATTATAAAAAGTCCGACTTCACAGTCGGACTTTTTATTTTTAATCAAATCCCAAATCAAAAAAACAACTAAGTATTCACAACCAAAAACTAACAATTATGAAAAAAATGTACGCGAATTACATTGCTTCATTCAAAGGGTTATCAAAAGAAATATGGTTTCTGTCAATCATCTCATTAGTCAACAGAGCAGGAACTATGGTGATTCCGTTTTTGTCAAAATATCTAAAAGAGTCGTTACATTTTAGTGTCGGTGATGTTGGTTCTATCATGGCTTTTTTCGGAATTGGCTCAGTACTTGGATCTTATATTGGAGGAAGATTGAGTGATAAAATCGGATTCTACAAAGTAATGATCGGGAGTTTGTTTCTCACAGGATTCGCCTTTATAGGAATGCAATACGTAACTTCATTTTGGGGATTGTGTTTTGCAATTATGGCAATTATGACAGTAGCAGATACGTTTCGTCCTGCAATATTTGTTTCGCTGAAGGCATATAGTACGGAAGAAAATAGAACACGTTCGTTAGCATTAGTGCGCTTAGCCATAAACTTAGGAATGGCAATTGGACCCACAGTAGCAGGTTGGATTATATGGAAGAAAGGCTACGATATGTTGTTTTGGATTGATGGCATTACATGTATTATCGCAATTTTGCTATTCAGAATTCTAGTGAAAGAACGTTCACATAAAAAAGAAGTGGAAGCAGCAACACCAAAGAAAGTGAAAATAAAAAATGTAGTATACAAAGATGTAAGCTATTGGATATTTGTTGCCATCTGTTTTATGATGGGAATGGTATTTTTTCAATTACTAACCACCATGCCTTTATACCATAAAGATGAATTTAACCTGACCGAGTTTCAAACAGGATTAATCATGTGTATCAATGTAATAATCATTGTAATTATAGAAATGCCACTTATCGACTATTTGGAACGAAAAGGATACAAAGACACCAAACTCATAGTATACGCATGTATATTTTTCACCTTGAGTTTCTTTGTGTTGTATGAAAATCTTTGGATAGGAATTTTAATCGTAAATATTGTTATCATTACCATTGCTGAAATGATCGGTTTTCCATACACGAACAAATTTGCAGTCAATAGAGCCAAAGAAGGATACGAAGGAAGTTACATGGCTTTATACGCAATGGCATTTTCTGTAGCACACATATTTAGCCCAAAAATCGGGTTGGAAATTGTGGGTAAATATGGATATCAAATCAATTGGTTGGTAACAGGAATGTATGGTGTAATTGCAATATTATTAGCCTTATGGCTGCATAAAAGAACTCAAAAAGGATTATAATGAATTTGATATAAGAGTGGTTTTCTTCTTTTCCGCAGTATAGTAGGAGTTTTTCGTTAAAAATTTTTGAAGCCTTGGAAAAAATTTAGAAGAACTCATGCGGTTTTAGTTTTTCTCCAAAAAAGAAAAACTAAAAATACCTCTGGAAAAGTGCCATTTCTTTTGTTTCTTTTCTTTGGGCGAACAAAGAAAACGAAAATAAGAATAATGAATTTTAGTATTTTAAGAATAACACCGTAAATGTTTGCTAAATTTTATTTGAATGAAATTTACGTTGAACTTGCGTTAAAAAAGAATTGTAATGAATTTAAACCAAGTCACAATTTCGTCAACAGACGTTGCCAAAGCAACGGAATTTTATAAAAAACTAGGATTGCGTCTCATTGTAGACGCACTTCCTAGGTATGTACGTTTTGAATGTCCTAATGGAGATGCTACATTTTCCATTCATAAAGTAGAAAAACTGTCAGAAAATAATAATATTACCTTGTATTTTGAAAATGAAAACTTAGATGTAACGGTAAAAGAATTGCAAGAAAAAGGCATTCAATTTACAAGTTTGCCAGAAGACAAATCATGGAATTGGCGCGAAGCACATTTAAACGATATCGACGGACATCACTTAATTTTGTTCAAAGCAGGAGAAGACCGAAAAAATCCACCATGGAGAATTGA
>NZ_JBGCDL010000136.1:0-3923 GCF_045105435.1 Kordia sp.
TTATCATACTAAATTTAGTAAATAACAGGAACTTATTACAACACAACTTCCCATTATTTTCCATAAATGTAAAACAAATACCACACATACACAATGAGGTTTTCCGTAAAGAATTAAAACTATTTGTGAATTCGTGATGAAAAACAAAATAGTATCGCAACAAACAGATTACTTCAGTCATGCTTCCTTCGTAATGACGTTTTATATAGATTATGCGAAGTCAATGACAACTAACCATGATGAGATACTGAATCAAGTTCAGCATGACGCGCGCACTGAGCCTTTCGATTAAACTCAAGATAAACTTTGTTGAAGTGAAGCGCAACAAAAAAGCCACCGCAATGCGATGGCTTTTTAACAAACAACTAAATTCTAAAACCTATCAAGTAATTAGAATTCTTCTTAAATATCTTAGAAGCAGTATTCGTTTTCTGCTGTCATTTTTTCTGCAATTTGGTTACGCAACGCAACAACATTTGGCATATTTGCATATTTTGTAAAACGCTTTAATCCCATTAACATCATACGTTGTTCGTCACCTTCCGCAAAGGAAACAATTCCTTCTTTTGCTTTCGTTGAGATTTTTTCCACTGCATTGAAAAGGTTTAAACGTGTCATTGCAATTTGAAGTTCCTGCGTATCTTCTCCAAAACGTTTTGCATTTTTCTCCGTACGTAATATGGATGATTCTACTGTGTAGATTTCAATCAAAATGTCAGAAGCCGCCATTAGTAATTGTTGGTGCTCTTCTAATTGCGGTCCAAATTTCTGAACTGCCGATCCAGCAACCATTAAGAATACTTTTTTAAGCTTTCCTAACAATTCTTTTTCTTCTGAGAATAATTCAGAGTAATCAGGAATGTCAAATGATGGAATTCCAACTAATTCGTCCGCAACTTTCATTGCAGGACCTAATAAGTCAACATGTCCTTTCATTCCTTTTTTAACCAACATTCCAACTGCTAACATTCTGTTGATTTCGTTAGTTCCTTCATAGATACGAGAAATACGCGCATCTCTCCAAGCAGATTCCATTGGTGTATCTGCTGAGAATCCCATTCCTCCGAAGATTTGGATTCCTTCGTCCGTACATTTTTGGGTATCTTCTGAAACTTTTACTTTTAAGATAGAACACTCAATAGCATATTCTTCTACACCTTTTAATTCAGCTTCTTGATGTGTGTTTCCTTCTGATTCGCGAATCGCAATTCGATCTTCAATATTTTTAGCAGCTCTGTACGATGCAGATTCGCCAACGTAACAAGCCGTTGCCATTTCAGCTAATTTAGCTTTGATAGCACCAAATTTTGCAATCGGCGTTTTAAACTGAACACGCTCATTTGCATATTTTGTAGCTTCTGTAATGACACGACGTTGTGCATCTAAACAAGCCGCAGCCAATTTGATACGTCCAACATTTAACGCATTCATGGCAATTTTGAAACCGTTTCCTCTTTCAGAAAGCATATTCTCCACAGGAACTTTTGTTTCGCTAAAAAATACTTGACGCGTAGATGAAGAGTGAATTCCTAATTTGTGTTCTTCTTCACCAAGCGTAATTCCGTTTGGATTCTCTCTATCAAACTCAACAATAAATCCAGTAATATTTTTATCATCTTCAATACGAGCAAAAACGATGAATACTTCTGCAAAACCAGCATTTGAAATCCACATTTTCTGTCCAGAAATCAAATAATGTGTTCCATCATCAGATAAAACCGCTTTCGTTTTTCCAGAATTCGCATCCGATCCAGCGCCTGGTTCCGTTAAGCAATAGGCTCCAAATTTTTCTCCCATTGCCAATGCAGGCACATATTTTTTCTTTTGTGCTTCCGTTCCGTATAACGTAATTGGCATCGTTCCAATTCCCGTATGCGCACCAAAAGCGGTTGCAATAGAACCTGTAGCACCTGAAATATAGTCACAAACTAACATGGTAGAAACAAATCCCATTCCCATTCCGTCATACGCTTCAGGAACAGAAATTCCTAAGAATCCAAGTTCACCAGCTTTACGCATAACTTCTTCGGTAAGTGCGTAATCTTTCTTTTCAAAACGCTCTTTATTTGGCCATACTTCACGATCAATAAATTCCTTTACCGATTCTTTCATCATCTGCTGCTCCTCAGAAAAATCTTCAGGAGTAAATACGTCTTCACATTTTGTTTCTTTTACTAGGAATTGTCCTCCGCGTAAGATGTCTTTGTTTACTGTTTCTGTGCTCATTTTTTATGGATTTAGGAATCAAGAGTCAAGAGTCAAGACTTTTACTAAGTCTACTTTTAAATCCTGAAATCATTTTTTGTAACTGATTTATCTTTTTTATTAATATGTTGTATTTTTCTTCCGCTAGATACTTTTCTCTGTAAGCAATTATTAATTGTGTTTCCAATTCAAAAGCAGAACCTAGGCTATCTTCTAAATATTTATTAAAATGCTTGTCAGAACTTTTACTTGTTCCTTCAGCAATATTTGAAGGAATTGAAACTGCACATCGGTTCATTTGAGATACTAATCCAAACTTTTCACTATCAGGAAAGGTTTTAGTGAGCTTGTACGTTTCACTAACGATTTCCATTCCGTCTATCCAGATGTTCAGCTTTTTAAAATTATGCACAATTAAAAGTCTTGGTTCTTGTTTCTAACAGTCTTGGTTCTTAATTAAGAAATTCAAAAACTCCCGCAGCGCCTTGTCCAGTTCCTACGCACATGGTTACCATTCCGTATTTTCCTTTCATATCGCGCTTACGCATTTCGTCAAATAATTGAACAGATAGTTTTGCGCCTGTACAACCTAATGGATGTCCTAAAGCGATTGCGCCACCATTTACGTTTACGATGTCTTGGTTTAAGTTTAATTCGCGCATTACAGCTAATGATTGCGAAGCAAAGGCTTCGTTCAATTCGATTAGTTCGATATCATTTTGTTGTAATCCTGCTTGCTTTAATACTTTCGGAATTGCAGCAACAGGTCCAATTCCCATGATGCGTGGTTCAACACCTGCCGCAGCATAGTTTACCAAACGTGCAATTGGTTCTACATTTAATTCTTTCACCATTTCTTCACTCATGATTAGTACAAATGCTGCACCGTCACTCATTTGAGAAGAGTTTCCAGCAGTCACACTTCCGCCTTGAGCGAAAACCGCACGTAACTTATTTAATACTGCTGTGCTTGTTCCTTTACGTGGTCCTTCATCTTTATTAACAGTGTAACTTTTTGTTGCTTTTTTACCGTTTTCATCAATATACGTTTGATCGACAGTGATGGGAACGATTTGATCTTGAAAACGATCTTCTGCTAGTGCACGCAATGCTTTTACATGTGAATTATATGCGAATTCATCTTGATCTTCACGAGAAACATTGAACTGGTTGGCAACAGCTTCTGCTGTATTTCCCATTCCCCAATAATAATCTTCGTGACCTGCATTTACAATGTCGTAGTTTAATTCTGTTTTAAATCCTGTCATAGGAACAGAACTCATGCTTTCGGCACCACCAGCAATGATACAATCTGCCATTCCAGCTTGAATTTTTGCAGCTGCCATTCCAATTGTTTCTAATCCTGAGGAACAGAAACGGTTTACAGTCACTCCTGGAACATCTACAATATCTAATCCCATTAAAGAGATTAAACGTGCCATGTTTAGTCCTTGTGAACCTTCAGGCATTGCGTTTCCAACAATAACGTCATCAATACGTTTTTTGTCAAAATCTGGCAATTCATTCATCATGTATTGAATCGTTTCGGCTGCCAGTTCATCCGTTCTTTTAAATCTGAACACACCTTTTGGAGCTTTTCCAACGGCAGTTCTGTATGCTTTTACTATGTATGCTGTTTTCATTTTCAATGAATAGTATTGAGTATTGAGTTTTTAGTATTGAGATTAGAGTTTCTGCTGAAAAGCATAATTCATTTT